>JABJCS010000560.1 GCA_018665505.1 Alphaproteobacteria bacterium | reverse complement strand
CGGATCACCAAGGACGGTGTCACGGTTGCGAAGGAAATCGAGCTTGCTGACAAGTTCGAGAACATGGGCGCGCAAATGATCCGCGAAGTCGCCTCTAAGACCAACGACGTTGCCGGTGACGGCACGACGACAGCGACCATTCTCGCCCAAGCCATCGTTCGCGAAGGCGTGAAGGCGGTTGCGGCCGGCATGAACCCGATGGATCTCCGTCGGGGCGTCGACCTCGCGGTTGCCGCGGTTGTCGCCGACATTGAAAAGCGCTCGAAGAAAGTTTCCTCGAACGAGGAAATTGCGCAGGTCGGCACAATTTCTGCCAATGGCGACAAAGAGATCGGTGACTTCCTCGCCCGTGCGATGGAAAAGGTCGGCAATGAAGGCGTGATTACGGTCGAAGAGGCAAAGAGCCTCGACACCGAACTTGACGTCGTCGAGGGCATGCAGTTCGATCGTGGCTATCTCTCGCCGTACTTCATCACCAACCCCGAGAAGATGATTGCCGAGCTCGAGAATCCGTACATTCTGATCCACGAGTCGAAGCTATCAGGCCTGCAGGCGATGCTGCCGTTGCTGGAAGCTGTTGTCCAAAGCGGTCGCCCGCTTCTCGTTCTCGCTGAGGACGTCGAGGGTGAGGCTTTGGCCACGTTGGTCGTCAATCGTTTGCGTGGTGGCCTCAAGGTTGCGGCCGTCAAGGCGCCTGGCTTCGGCGATCGCCGAAAAGCCATGCTGCAGGACATCGCTGTTCTGACCGGCGGCCAGGTTGTCTCCGAAGATCTTGGCATCAAGCTCGAGAACGTCACCATCGACATGCTGGGCCAGGCTAAGCGCGTTTCCATCGATAAGGACAACACGACCGTCATCGATGGCGCCGGCAAGAAGCAAGACATCGACGGCCGGGTCAGCCAGATCCGCGCTCAGATCGAGGAGACGAGCTCCGACTACGATCGCGAAAAACTGCAAGAGCGTCTGGCGAAACTCGCCGGCGGTGTTGCGGTGATCCGCGTTGGCGGCGCCACCGAGGTTGAAGTGAAAGAGCGTAAAGATCGCGTCGAGGACGCCATGAACTCGACCCGCGCAGCGGTCGAAGAAGGCATCGTCCCTGGCGGCGGCACGGCTCTGTTGAAGGCGGTTAAGGCCCTCGACAAGGTTCAGCCCGAGAATCCCGACCAAAAGGTCGGTGTCGAGATCGTGCGTCGCGCGATTATCGTTCCGTGCAAGCAGATCGCGGCGAACGCGGGTGCCGACGGTTCGATTATTGCCGGCAAACTCTCGGAGTCGAACGACAAGAACCTCGGTTTCGATGCTCAGTCCGGCAAGTTCGTCGACATGATCAAATCCGGTATCATCGATCCGGCCAAGGTCGTGCGTACGGCACTGCAGGACGCGGCCTCCGTCGCGGGTCTCCTCATCACCACGGAAGCGATGGTGGCGGAACTGCCTGACGACAAGCCCTCCATGCCGGCAATGCCGGGTGGTGACATGGGCGGCATGGGAATGGGAATGTAATCCCACCCAAACCGAACATAGATTAGGGGACGGGCCGCGGCAGAAATGCCGCAGCCCGTTTCTTTTTGGGCGATGTCGTGGCTGGGGTGTGTGCGATCGCCTAAGGCGGACACGAACTTGTCGTCGGAGCGCAGGCGCAGAATTTCGCGCTGGGCTTGGGTGGCGCCGCCGGTGTGGGACGGCCCCACTCTTGGCGCAACACGGCTTCGCTTTCTTGGCGTTCCTGTTCGGCCTGTTGCCAATATCCGGCAGTCGCCTCGGCCGCTTGTTCACGAACCGGTCGTGCGGGGATTCCGCCATATCGGCGGGCATGTGGATCGCGTGAGCGGCGTTGCGGAACCAACGGCGGGCATGTTGTCATAATCTCGCCCGGTAAGATCTCGTACCCGTCCGGCGTCCCCGGGACCGGGAAGCTCAACGCTAACGTCTAGTCTCACGCCGCTTTCAATTGGATGCCAACTCGAACGGAATTTTGTTAGTTTCTTCGACAAGAAAATCGCCCGGTCCGCCGTCACCCTTGGAGTAAACCGTTAATCCTAAAAGGGACTAATTCCCCCTAATGCCTCTATAGCATAATGAAGTATGACGGTTGGGAGCTGTGGATATGTCAGACATTGGATTCTTTGAGTACCAAAAAGAATACATTTTTATCGTTGTAGCGTTATTCGTGGGATTAGCGTTGCCTGAACTGATTTTAGGTACAGGGCCACTCCGTGACCGGTTTCGCAGGGCGTTCAATCTACGCTGGTCGCTTTCGTTTTTAGGACTGAATTGCACATTGCTGGTAATTTCTTATCTCTTGCGAGGTTGGTAATGGGATTGTTTACAATCATATTACTTGGCGTGAAACAGTGCTGAAGATTGCAA
This sequence comes from Alphaproteobacteria bacterium, assembly GCA_018665505.1. The sequence goes on along the minus strand of JABJCS010000560.1, from coordinate 2,560 downwards.
ATCTATTGCCTATATAATCGTGAGCCATGGCTTGCTCGACTAGAGGTTTGTACTCGCATGAGGATGGGGAACTTTTGATTTTTTTATCACATGAGTTTCTATTAACGATAATTGCTATGGAGCATCTAAATTCCCCAAGATTTACGCTGCTGGACAGGTAAGCTTATGGATTTGAGTTTGCTGTCTCCTGAAGTTTTGCAACTTCATTAATGAACTTTCCTCTTGCCTCTATGAGTGAGCGGATATTTTGCCGATATTGCTCGATCGTTCGTGGCGTAATAAACACGCGATCAAATTGATCGACAATTGAGAGAAACATAAGCGAATAGTTAGAAGCGCGGAGGAAAGTTGCAAAGTTATTCACCGATTTTGTGAAACCTTTGAAAAGCTTTTTTAGTTTTTCCTCTAAGTCCTTAATGTCGATAGGTAGGGTTGCAAATCCATGATTATTCTCGTCCCGCGCGATTAAGCGACTGAGTTGGTTTTCTTGATGCCGGATAATTTGCGTTAGGCGTTTGATTGCTGTTTCGCCCAACTCAATTTATTGTTGTATTCCCTTGGTGGACGAACTCTCCGTGGAGCGTCGAGGTTTTACCGTCGGTCGATCTTCATTGTCGATGGCAGTAAAAGCCCCCGTACTGGGCGCAGTCGGGATACTGTCTTGCGGGATCTCGAGTGATCGGTCGCTGTCTCCAAGTTCCGTGTTCAATTGCTGCGCTAGCGCCTGTAGACGAATGAGTTCACCTTGAAGCTTGGTTGTATTCTTGCCCGGTTCCCCATTTTGGAGATTGTTTTTTAATTCACGACGAAGACGTACAATCTGTGCAAAAACCTTGCTAAGGCGATCCCCTAAATCTTCTTGAGCACTGTCGTCGGTATCGCCGGGGACCGGTTCTGGTAGGCGCGGCTGCGAATTTACTGGATCTTCGAGCAGCTCTAGAGTGCCGTGGGTTGGGAATTTTATAGGGAAATCTCCGGAGCGAGGTGTCAGGCCGGGTCCAGGTTCACCAACCTTCTGATCATCGATGAGCGAGCGTGGCGGCTCGACTGGATTCGTGATCGCGCCGGGTGGTAACGACGCACTCGGGTCCGGATGGCTCGGGCGCGGGAAATGCTCCCCTCCGGAACCTTTTCCAGGCAAGGACAGGAACTTGCGGAGTTCGTCGGGCATGTCCGGAAAGGGCTGGTCCGAGCGATCTTGGCCGAGGATCGTTTTCATACCGAGGGCGCGGCGGAGTTTGCGAGTGGGGTCGGCGAGGTTGTGGAATGGCATTTTAGTGTTTCTCTTTCGTGTTGATGCTTATCGCCGGAACGTGTCTGCCGGATAGGCGACACTGTGGAGCTCGTCCATCTGTTCCTGGGCGATGTTGTGGCTGGGGTGGGTGCGGTCGCCATAAGCGGTCATGAACTTATCGTCGGAGCGCAGACGCAGGATTTCGCGCTGAGCTTGGGTGGTGCCGCTGGTGTGTGACGGCGCGGCCGTGGCGGGCGCGTTCGGAGCGGTATTACCGCCACCCGCAAGGAAGCGGCCCATTTCGGAGAAGGCGCGGATCAGGGCCGGGTGATCGCCGAGACCGGTTTCGTTGAAGATCTGTTTCAAGGTATCGCCGCCAAGCCGGTGGACGGCGCGCTGGGCGTCCTCGATCCGGGCGTCGAAGCCTCGGCCCCATTCTTGGCGCAACGTGGCTTCGCTTTCTTTGCGTTCTTGTTCGTCTTGCTGCCAATACTCCGCACTGGCCTCGGCCGCTTGTTCACGAAACCGGTCGTGCAGGGATTCCGCCATGTCGACGGGCATGTGGACCGCGTGAGCGGCGTTGCGGAACCAATCGGAGAGCATGGTGTCATAACCGCTGGCACTCTCACCCGGTGAGATGTTGTACCCGTCCGGCGTCTCCGGACGGCCCATGCGAGACCAGAAGGCGGTGATTTCTTCCGGCGTGGCGTCGCCTCCCGGCATCTGCACCTGGTCTGGGCCGACGATGGCTTCCAAGTCACGGTATTGCCGGAGCAGATCGATCGTGTTCTCCCAGCCCTTGGCATAGGCGAACTCGGCGTCGCGGACCGGCAGGCCCGCCGTCCAAGAATTATCCGGTATTGAATAGGTGTCCGCCGACTGGCCGTATTCCTCACCGCTGCCAACTTCCGCAGTCTCCGGTACTTCGCTCATGCAAGCACTCCCTAGTGTTATTAGACGGTATGTCTAATATAAAATAGACGAAATGTTTATATCTAATTGCCCATTACGATTGCAGCATGGCCCGGGGCTGATACTTTCGCTGGCGGAGGAGCGGATATGAGTGACGAGGCAGCGAAAGCAGAGATTACTAAATCTTTGCGCGGATTCGGTTTGATTTCAGCGGGGACAATTCCGGAGATGAAACCGCTGACCGGCGGCGTTTCGTCAGATATCTGGCGCGTTTTGCTGCCGGATAGGGTTGTTTGCGTGAAGCGGGCGCTCGCCAAGTTAAAGGTCGCGGCAGATTGGCGAGCCCCGATCGGTCGTAACGCCTATGAGGTGGCTTGGTTTGAGACCGCCGCGCAATTTGCGCCGGAAGCGGTG
>JABJCS010000058.1 GCA_018665505.1 Alphaproteobacteria bacterium | reverse complement strand
TGTCAAAACTTTCCACCGGCGATGAACCGCGCCATATCAGAGACAATCTCGGAATCTTGCTTGATAAATCCGTGGGGTGATTTGCCTCGGCACGCTTTCACGCCAACACGACCCGACCACCCAGGACCACCGCTCAGCTTGACGGTTTTCTCGCGCGCACCCGACGTCTTCTCGACAATCAAACCAGCCAAATCGGGCGGTGTGCGGACGCATTTGTCGCCTGTATGCGCGATGACCAGAACTGGTATGCGAATGGCTTCCAAATCAACGGAGAAGACGCTTTGTGCGACCCACGCTTTATGGCGGCCTTCGCTCCCCGATGTGACGGGAGATGTGAGGATCAATCCGTCGGGCGCTTGCACCCCGCTCAGACGGGCTGCGGCATTGACGGCGGAGATTGATCCCCGGCTTGTGCCAATCAGCCAAACCGGCTCTCCCGTACGCGCACGGATGTTGGCGATGATATTTCCGATATCCATCGCGTGATCCGGGTGGATACGAAATCCGCCTAGCCCTTCCTTGCCCTGACGATCCGACGGAGCATCGACCAGAGCCGTCACGAAACCTTCGTCATGTAGCAAACTGCGTATTCGCACGAGTGAATTGCCGGTCAGCTTTCGAGGACACCCCGTCTCATCGAGGTCGAGATATCCGCCACCGCCGGGTAAAAGGACGAGCGCCGCGCGCGCGCCATCCATCGGACCCGCAAGACCATAAGTACTACGCGTGTCGTCCTGGGTTTCCAGAATTACCCGCTCCCCGCAGGCCTGCGCCGAATACGCGAATAGAACGCTAACCGCCGTTAAGCCAATGAGCCAAAATCTACGCATGGCACCTTTCCTATCCTTACGCACTTGTTGTGTGTCGTATTATGGCGCAATCCCGTCCGTTAACCTACCTTTGGTATCAGGCCTCCGAATGGGAAGAAGCTTTTATGGAATACGATTATGTCATCGTCGGCGCGGGCTCGGCCGGTTGTGTATTGGCCAACCGGTTGAGCGCCGACCCCGCCAATAGGGTGTTGCTATTAGAGGCGGGGCCGGAGGACCGCGATCCTTGGATTCATATCCCTATCGGTTACGGCAAGAACGTCAACAATCCAGCGGTCAATTGGTGCTTCGAGTCCGAGCCTGAGGAGTACTGCCACGGGCAACGCTACTTCCTGCCACGCGGCCGCGTTATCGGCGGCTCTAGCTCGATCAACGGCATGGTTTATGTGCGTGGCCAACGGGAAGACTACGACACCTGGGCACAAATGGGCTGCACCGGTTGGTCCTATGACGACGTGCTACCGTATTTCCGCAAATCAGAGAACAACGAACGCGGCGAAAGCGATGTTCACGGTGTCGGCGGCCCGCTCGACGTGTCCGATATCACTGAACAAGGCGAGGTTTGTGACGCCATGGTCCGCGCCGGGATCGAGATCGGCCTGCCCTATAACGAAGACACCAACGACGGCGAGCAAGAAGGTATCGGTCCACATCAGGCAACGATCCGACAAGGGCGGCGCGCCAGCACGGCTCAGGCTTATCTGAAACCGGCCCGGAGCCGCGCGAACCTGCACGTCCAAGCCAACGCGACTGCGTGTCGTGTCACCTTCGATGGCAAACGCGCCACCGGTGTCGCTTATCTGCGGGGCGATCAGCCCGTCGAGGTGACGGCGCGACGAGAGGTCATTCTCTCCGGTGGGGCGTTTAATTCACCGCAACTTTTAGAACTTTCCGGTATCGGTGATCCGTCACGTCTCTCCGATCTCGGTATTCCGATCACCCATGCCTTGCCGGGCGTCGGTGCCAACCTGCAAGACCATTTCGTCGTGCGCATGCGATGGCGAATCAAGAACGCGATCACGTTGAATGAAAAGACACGCGGCCTGAGGGGCGCGCTGGAGGGCTTAAAATACCTCTTCGGCCGCACCGGTGCGCTGACCATGGCGACCTTGCCGATCGGAGCCTTTGTGCGCTCGCACCCAGATCTCGCCACGCCGGACATTCAGTTCCAAATTTTCCCCGGATCCTACAAAGCGGTTGAAGACCGCAAATTGGACCGCGAGCCCGGCGTCACCATCGGCGTCACCTTGCTGCACGTGGAAGGGCGAGGTCATGTACACGCGAAGTCGTCTGACCCGAAAGCGGCGCCCGCGATTTGGCACAATCTACTGGCGACCGAGACCGACCGCCGCGCCGCCGTCGCCGGCATGTGGATGGCCCGGCAGATGATGCAAACGGAAGCGATGCGCCCCTATGTTGATTTCGAAATCACGCCGGGGCCCGAAGCGGATGACGATGCGGCCTTCTTAGATTGCGCGCGCCGCACCGGCGCCTCCAACTGGCATCCGGCGGGCACCTGTAAGATGGGCGTTGACCCTATGGCCGTGGTAGATTCAAAGCTGGCGGTCCACGGCGTAGAAGGCCTCCGCGTCATCGATGCCTCCATCATGCCCAACGTCATCAGCGGCAACACGAACGCCCCCACGATCATGATCGCCGAGAAAGCGGCCGATATCATCTTGAGTTAGACCGACCCACCACAACGAGCGGGCAACGCTAGCTAATACGGAACACTACCCGTCGTGTTGATCCGATAGAGGGTCCGAAAGCTCTCCGGCGGCAGAACATCGGTCGTCGCCTTATGCATCAGGGTTCGATTGTCCCAGATTACGAGATCGCCGACCTTCCACTTGAATCGCACCTGGAATCTCGGGTCGTCCGTATGCGCGAACAGCTCGTCTAGTAGCGCCTCACTCTCCGCCGCGTCCATGTCGACGATGTCCTTCACCCCGGTGCTAACGGCGGCAGAAATAAACAAGCCTTTTCGCCCGGTCTCGGGATGGGTGCGGACCAGCGGGTGGATCACTTCCGGTGTCTTCCCGCGCTCCGTGTCGTTCAATAGCAGCCAGCGGCCTTCAGGATGGCTCTGGTCCCGCGACCAGCGATACTGCTGCCGGACCTGCAATCCGTCGAGCTGTTGTTTCTTCTTCTCCGGCAACGCGTCATAGGCGGCGGCAAGGTCAGCGAAGATTGTGTCGCCGCCGTCTTCCGGCACTTCGAGCGCATAGAGCATAGTCGCGTTGGCCGGAACGTGCTTGTAGGAATAATCGGAATGCCAATTGGACCCCGCATCGCGGATCCCCTTGGGTCGGCCCATCTCGGTGCGGTTCGACAGCACGGTAATCCCGGCGAACTCTTCATGATGATACATCGAGACCGTATGTGGCTCGACCGGCCCAAACCGTTCCCCGAGTTCGTAAAACTGCGCCGCCGTCATCGATTGGTCGTGAAGGATTAGTACCTGATGAGATAAATATGCGTCGTGAAGTTCCGCCCAATTCCCCGCATCGAGATCACGCGCGACATCAATCCCCTCTACTTCGGCAAAGAAAGTGTCGCCCAACCGCTTAACATTCATCCCCATCGGATCGTTCCTCAAATTCCGTGCTACCTCGCCGCACGCCGCGTTACTGGCGGCAGCGCACCTACCAACATAATATGGACCCTATAAGGAGTAGGTGAAATGCCCTTTGATTTCGACCCCTACGATTCCACCGTCATGGACGACCCGTATCCCGCATATCGATTTTTGCAGGAGAACGACCCGGTGCATTATAGCCACGCACTACGGTCTTGGATATTGACGCGCTACGACGACGTTCGGCCGAGCCTGAACGATCCCCGCCTCTCCGCCGACCGGATCAGTCCCTACCTGGATCGGCTTTCCGAGGACGATCGCGATAAGGTAGCGACCGTCGGTCCGATGCTGCAGAAATGGGCCGTCTTCATGGACCCGCCGGATCACACGCGTATGCGGAAACTGTTGAATCATGGATTCACATCGACCGCGATAGCGGATTTCCGTCCCAAGGTCGAATTCATCGTCGAGCGGATGATTGACCAACTGGTCGAAAAGGGTAGGGATGGCACCGAAATCGACTTCATCAACTCCTTCGCTTATCACCTGCCGGCGACAATTATCGCCGTCATGTTGGGGGTGCCGGAATCGGATGTAGAACAGTTCCGCGCCTGGTCGGAAGATCTCGCTCCCTTCGTCGGAAGTGCGACGGACACACCGGACAAGGCGGGTCTCGCGGAGCAGAGCGCCCGGGATTTGACTGAATACTTTACCGGCATTTTGGAAAACCGGCGGGCAAGCCCACCCGGGCCGGAAGACACGACCATTATCGATCATATGATGGCTGCGGAAGAAGACGGTGACACTCTTTCTCTGGCCGAGCTGATCTCAAACGCTGTCCTTCTCCTCTTCGCCGGGCACGAGACGACAACGAACCTATTGGGGAACGGACTTTTGGCGTTGATCCGGCATCCGGACCAATTGCAACGGTTCACCGAAACTCCGGCCTTAGCGGAGAGCGCCGTCGAGGAATTGCTGCGCTACGACGGTCCGGTCGGCTCTCTGGCGCGCAGCGTACTCGAGGATATGGAAATCGGCGGCAAGACGATCCGTAAAGGGCAGCGCCTCTATTGCATGTTGAATGCCGCCAACCGCGACCCGCGCCAATTCGACGATCCGGACGGACTGAATTTAGGCCGGGCGAACAACCGCCACATCGCGTTTGGATACGGTATTCATTTTTGCGTCGGTGCACCGCTCGCTCGCATGGAAGGCCGTTTCGCCCTCGCCGCCATGATGAAACGCATGACGGAGATTGAGCTCGGCGACAATCCGCCGGTGTGGCGGGACTCATTGGTATTGCGGGGACTGTCGTCCCTGCCGATACGCTTTAAGGCTGCTTGATCCACGACAGGCCTGGGTCAGTTTCGTTTCTAGATTATCGACCCTGGAATGTAGGGAGATTACGTAATGCTAAGCCGTGACGAGAACGACCTGCTGACACAAACAAGTTCCGGCACTCCGATGGGCGATTACATGCGCCGGTTCTGGATGCCTGTCATGCTCGCGGAAGAGCTTGGAGAGCCCGACAGCGCACCGGTGCGCGTACGCCTGCTCGGCGAAGACCTGATCGCCTTTCGCGATACCAAAGGCCGTGTCGGCTTGGTGGACCGGTACTGCCCGCATCGCCGCGCAAATCTGTTCTTCGGGCGTAACGAAGATTGCGGTATCCGCTGCATTTATCACGGCTGGAAGTTCGATGTTGATGGGAATTGCGTCGATCTTCCCTCCGAGCCACCCGAAAGTCGATTTCGTGAGAAAGTCCGGCTAACAGCATATCCCACGACGATAAAGGGCGGCGTGCTTTGGGCGTATATGGGACCGGCCGAGAAGCGCGGCGAAGTGCCGGATTTCGGTTGGATGGATTTGCCGGAAAGTCATATTTATCGCTCACGCTGGATCCAACAATGTAATTACGCACAGGCGGTCGAGGGCGAAATTGATTCCGCACATGTGAGTTTTCTTCACAGCCTCGTGGATACGAACGACACGAACAATGCGGCGCTGGCCGGGAGTTATTTCTCGAACGACACCGCGCCAAAATGGAAAGTGATTGAGCGGGATCACGGTATTATTCTAGGTGCGCGGCGGGTCGTCGAGAATGCCCGATATTATTGGCGCATGAATCAGTGGTACCATCCATTCTACAC
>JABJCS010000559.1 GCA_018665505.1 Alphaproteobacteria bacterium | reverse complement strand
CGCTAGCTGTGTCATCTTCTGGTCACGCCCGACATCGGAAATCTGTTCATAAAATGAAAGCGCTTTTAAATAGTAGGCATACCCGACATCGCGGTGACCGGGATGCAATTCGATAAATCGATCCAAACCGATGATCGCTTCATCATAAGACCCCTGCTGATAATTGGAATAAGCTGCCATCAATTGCGACTTCGTCGCCCAGGCAGAATACGGATGCTGGCGTTCCAACTCATCGAAAAGCTGCGCCGCCGTCTGATGCCAACCTGCCTGCAGGTTATCCATTGCATGGTTGTAGAGCGCTTCCACGGAGCGATCGGCAAACTTTTTCTTCTCGTCGCCTTCTGATTGACCCGGCAGACCAATCGAATCGCAGGCAATTACCTGAAATCCAATCGCCCCGACGGCGATCAATTTTCCAAGAATTTTCATATGTTCACGCTTTATAGGCATCGGTCCACTATCGGCCGCATTTCCAAGCTCTTCAAGGTACCGCTATTTACGAGAAAATATATAGCATTCGGCACCCTGAATGCCTACAGCTAGTAGGCATTCAATTTCACCGAAGTTTTAAATCGAAAACGCCAGGAATCGAGTTAGGCTGGCACCATCTCGGGTTCTGCGTTCCAGGTCGTGACCTCGGCGGGCTCTTCCGTCTCTATCGTGTCCCAAACCCACGCGGTCTCATCCGCTAACAGAGAGCGCAACAACGCGTTATTCAACGCGTGTCCGCTACAGCTACCGCTGACGGCGCCCATAACCGGTGCGCCCGCCAAGTAGAGATCACCGATGCAGTCGAGGATTTTGTGTCGAACGAACTCGTCGTTATACCGCAATCCCTCTTCATTCAGCACTTCGCCTTCGGAGAGCACAACCGCATTCTCAAGTGACCCGCCACGGGCCAAGCCCATTTTCCGCAAGGCCTCAACCTCATGCAAGAACCCAAATGTCCGCGCGTCGGAAATGTCTTCCACGAAAGCATCCTTCGTCATCGGCAAAGAGAGCGCCTGGCGTCCGATCCTGTCGCACTCAAAATCAATCTCTAAGTTAACGACCGGGGTCTCTGACGGTTCTACTTTCAGGAATTTCGATCCGTCGCGCACGCTCACCGTGCGCAGAATCCGGATAGCCTTACGCGGTAGGTTTTGCTCAACGATACCGGCATTCTCGATCATGGCGATAAAGGGTGCGGAACTGCCATCCATTACGGGCACTTCTTCCGCGTCGAGTTCGATAATCGCGTTATCGATTTCCAACCCTGCCAAGGCAGCCATCAGGTGCTCAATGGTGGAAACCTTCACACCGTGCTCGTTCGCGATTGTCGTACACAGGCGCGTATCAACAACATTGTCATAACTGGCGGGAATATCGGCCTGAGCAGCCTCGACATCGGTGCGGTGGAACCGAATACCGGAATCTGGTGCAGCAGCGCATAAGCGCATCTTGACGGGCAGCCCGCTGTGCAGAGCGATGCCCTCACAATCGATATCGTGTTTCAGGGTTTTCTGTCGGACGACACCGCCGGAAACCATCCGTCGCACCGTCCTGTTCAAAATTTCCACCCTAGCAACCTCCGCCTAAACTCTTAATTCTATCTTCTACGTACCGCGACTTTCAGCTGTCGTCGGCGCATATGTCGTTTCTACGCAACACTATGTACCAACGCCCTTTTCCAGCCTCAAATCACTCTTTGTTACGATATGTTACGTGGCCGTCCCAATCGGGACGGCCGCGCATTCCCAGCATCGCATCGCAGGTTCGGCATGACCCGCGATACGGCCTTAGTTGGCTTGCCGCCGGAGAAATGCCGGAATATCCAACATTTCTTCTTCCGCCTGCGACAATTGGAACCGCTCATCGGCCTCCGGCGCTTCCGGCGCCGCCGTTTCCGGTGCTGCCGGCTTCGGCTTCGGCGATACGGTCGCGGTTTCCTTAGTCGTCGGCGTCGCCGGCTTTCCCGCGCCGGTCATCCTTTCGAACAGGCTCGGGCGACGGTGTTCCTTCTGCGCTTTTTCACCATCATTACGGCCATTTTCCATCGCCGCGGCCGCGAATGGTTCCGGCTCCGCATCCTCCGCGCTTTCCTCGGCCACCACCGGTTTCGCGGGGATAAAGGGTGCCCGACGGTTCGGTTGTTGCGTGACCTGCGGTTCTTCCACCGCCTGCTCCGGCTGAGGTGCGGGGGGTTCTGCCGGTGCCGCGGCCTGCGGTTGAGCGGGTTTTGTCACCGTCACCCGCGTGCTTGCCGTGACCGTGCGTTTTGGCGCGGGTGCCGCGGCAACTTCCGGCGTCTCTTCGACCGGCTCATTCATATCGACGTCGTCCAAGAGCAAAGCTTCCGGCTCTTCCGCTTCGATCTCCAACTCAGGCGTCGGCATTTCGACCTCAACCTCACGCGCCGTAACGACCGCTGGCATCGGCGCTTCTTCAACCACCGGAGCGGGACGCACGGCACGCGGCGTCAAGGTAGAGAGACCCGAAGGCATCGGACGCGGCGAGGAAACGGCTTCAGCTTCAATGCCGGTCGCCACCACCGAGACACGGAGCAACCCTTCCATCTCCGCATCGAAGGTCGAGCCGAAGACGATGTTGGCTTCGTTGTCGACTTCCTCGCGGATGCGATTGGCCGCTTCGTCGACCTCGAACAAGGTCATGTCGGGACCGCCGGTGATGTTGATCAGAACACCTTGAGCTCCCTTCATGGTGATATCGTCGAGCAGCGGGTTAGAAATGGCTGCTTCGGCCGCGGCGATGGCCCGGCTCTCACCATCGGCCTCACCGGTGCCCATCATTGCTTTGCCCATTTCGCTCATCACGGTACGGACATCGGCAAAATCGAGATTGATCAGTCCGGGCATGACCATCAAATCAGTCACGCCGCGTACGCCGGAATAGAGAACATTATCCGCCATCTTGAACGCTTCCGCGAAAGTCGTCTTCTCATTGGCGACCCGGAACAGGTTCTGATTAGGGATGATGATCAAGGTATCGACGAACTGCTGCAGCTCCTCAATGCCTTCTTCCGCCGTCTTCATCCGGTGATTACCCTCGAAGTGGAAGGGCTTGGTGACGACACCGACGGTCAGGATACCGTGTTCGCGCACCGACCGGGCAATAACGGGTGCCGCACCGGTTCCGGTTCCACCACCCATTCCGGCGGTCACGAACACCATGTGACTGCCCGCCAGATGATCGAGAATTTCGTCCAGGGTCTCTTCGGCGGCGGCGCGGCCGATTTCCGGACGAGAGCCCGCACCCAGACCTTGGGTGATCGTCGAGCCCAGTTGAATTTTTCTGTCGGCGGTAGATTGCCCAAGCGATTGGGCATCCGTATTCGCCACCACGAAATCAACGCCTTCGAGGTTGGCTTGAATCATGTTGTTGACGGCGTTCCCGCCGGCGCCGCCGACGCCGACAACGGTGATCCGGGGTTTCAAATCGGCCTCCGGTTTTGGCATCGATAACTTAATGGTCATAACTGTCTCCGCAATCTAGTTGCAATGCTAGGGGGTGCCGGAACATCTCCGGCGAAGTCACATCCGGTTTGCCGTAACCGGATGCGGGTAAATTCATTTCACGTTCAGAAGTTCGCACGAAGCCATCCTCCGACTTTGCCGAAGACGCCGTTCGTCTTCGCTACTTCCAAGGGTGGCGGCGGCCATGCCTCACCCCGGTTGTCGACTGCGAGCGACAACAGACCGGCGCAGACAGAGAAGGCCGGACCACATGTCGCTTCCGCGAGGCCCGCAACCTTAATCGGGCGACCCATTCGCGTTTGTTTGTCTAATATCTGCCCCGCAAATTCTCGGACCCCGGGAAGTTGACTAGCGCCGCCCGTCAACACGACACGGCGTCCCGCTTTGCGATCCAAACCGCTCGCCGCCAACCGATCCCGCACCAATTCCAAGGTTTCCTCGACGCGCGGCCCAATGATGCTGACCAAGAACGATTTCGGGATTGTCGGCGCTTGCGAGTCGTCTTCCTCACCGACCCGCGGCACGCTGATGATCTCCGTCTCGTCAGTCGGCGACGATAGGCAAGTACCGTGTAATGTCTTCAAGCGTTCCGCATGTTGCATCGGCGTCGATAATCCCCGCGCGATGTCGCTGGTGATATGTCCACCACCGATGGGCAGGGAATCCACATGAACCAACGCCCCTTCGAAGAAAATACCGATCGACGTGGTGCCGCCACCCATATCGATGACCGTGACACCCAGGTCGAGTTCGTCCTCGACCACGCTGGCCACGCCCGCCGCAT
>JABJCS010000057.1 GCA_018665505.1 Alphaproteobacteria bacterium | reverse complement strand
GTCGAGGCCTTGCAGGACGCCGTTTATGTCCTTGGTCGTGAAGGCGACGTGCACCAAGCCGGGGCCGCGCCGTTCGATGAATTTAGCGACGGCGCTCTGATCGCCCTTGGTGTTGCCTACTGCTTCGCCGAGTTGATCTAGCGGATGGTTGGCTGGGTCGTAGTCTTGCATGATCTCGAGATCGCAATCGCCGATGGTGATGAACCCGCCTTTGAGGCCGCCGAGAATTTCCGGCGGACGGGCATGGTAGACCGCGCCATATTTGTCGGAAATGAAACTCTCCGTCACATTACGGAGTTCGATGTCGACCTCCGTGCTTTCCAGCGGACAGCCGAGCCCGTCCACGAAGACGCGGACGTTCTCGTCAATATCCGTGCTGGCAATGCCAAGATGGTCGATCTTCTCGACCCGGCTAGCCTGTACGGGAAGTTCGAGCGGCTCGATAAATCGGGTGCGGATGCCACAGGTCTCGGCTTTGTCGACGGAGACAAAACGTTTCCCCTCCGGCCCAATGCCTTCTTTCATCACGGTAAGGCCGTGTTGCGCCGCAGTCGAAGCAGGATCAGCGGTGCCGAGCGCCATGTGATGCACGCCGGGAAAGCGCGGCTCGTCCAAATAAGGATCATCGGGCTCGAAGATGCCGAGCGCCGCCGCGCCGATGCCGAAAAACGGAATGGCGCGGCCATCCAACGACAAATCCTTGCGCGCTAATCCAAGTGATCCACCGAGGAAACGGCAGACGGCGTCGACGTCGCGGGCGATGAGCGCCAGGTATGTCAGGGCATATCCGGACACGCGTCTAAAGGTCCTCTCGCGCCACAAAATGCATTAAGACGCCGCCTATCATCGTCGGGTGCATGAACCCGATCAGTGCCGCGCGAGAGCCGGGGCGCCCTACCGTGTCGATGGTCCGGTGCCCCGCCGCCTTGATCTTGGCGAGGCTTTCCACGACGTCGGGCGTCTTGAAGGCGATGTGATGTAAGCCCGCACCACGTGAGGAGACATACCGGGCAATGGCGCTGCGGTCGCCGCGTGTCGTGCCCGCAGCATCGTGGCGGGCTTCGTCCGCTTCTACATTCGTCGTCAGATCCTGGATGAACTCGAATTCCGTATCGCCGACGGTGATGAAGGTGACCCGCATGCTGCCGATGAGCTCCGACGGCCGCGTGTGGAAGATGTAGTTATAGGTGTCGGAGGTGAAATTCTCCGAAATCGTCTCCACTTCGCTGTCCGTCTGCTGGCTTTCATAGACACAGCCGAGCTTGTCGATGAAGACCTCGCGGGCCGCCTTGTTGTCAGCGGAGGCGACACCCAGATGATCGATGCGCTGCACGATGTTAGACGATGCGGCGGGCAAGCCCAATGCTTCGGTATAGCGAACGCGAATGCCGCACGTGGCGTCGCGCGACAATGCGATCTGTGTTTTGCCGTCGATTCCTTTTGATGCGTCACCGGAAATCGCCACACCGGAATCTTTCGCGGCCCCTTCGGGGTCAGCAGCGGCAATGGCGACGTGATGGACACCCTTCTTGGCGTCCGGTCCTAGGAATGGATCGTCCGGCTGGAAAAAAGCTAAAGCAGATTTACCAACCGAGATCATCGGTACGTTCGACGCACCACAGGAAAAATCCTGGCGCGGCAAGCCGAAGTCTTTTTCGAAAATCGCGGCGCTTGTCTCTGGTTCGTCAACGACGAGCGCCACATAAGCCAAATCAGGAGCGGTCATTTTGTCTCCAATCTCTCAATCATTTTAACTCGCGAGCGGGGTCCAGTTCCGACGACGACGTGCGAGGCGATCCTCTAACGGCTCATCGTCATAATCGGGATGGCGCGCCGTCTTCGTGAAGAGGGCGCGGTCTTCGAAGTGTTTGATCTGTGTCGTCGAATATCCGGGCGTGCCGTCTCCGTCCATTACCGCGCCCAGATAGACACCGCAATGGCGGCAGATTATAAAGTCGCAGGATTTAGTGCCGAAGCGATACCGGTTGATCGCTCCCGACTCTTGCTCGATATAGCGAATGCGACCGTTCGGATCGCTAGCCGATTCTGCGCCGTGGGCACGGCAGAACGAGCACTGGCATTCCCGGACGTCAATTTCGGTTGGCTCCGTGTCGGTCTCGAGTTCGACGGTGACGGCGCCGCAATGACAGCCCCCTTTGTAGATCGTCATACTTCCTCCTGCGTTTCGCCGCCGATTGCGTTGGCGGCGGTAAGTCCGGTGATCTCTTCATCAGAGAATCCGTACTCCCTCAATACTTGTTCGTTATGTTCGCCAACCAAAGGGGGCGGTGTGCGCACCGATTTCCCGTCGAAAGCGTCCATCTTCATGGGATTGGCCAACAGGTCCAAATCGCCGATGGTCGGATGCTGCACCCGTTCCACCATACCTTGGTCGATGACCTGCGGATCGTTGAAAACCTTGTCGAGCGAATAGATCGGGCCGGACGGAACGCCGCCCTCCATCAGATCTTTGGTCCATTCGATAGCGTCGCGGGTTCTGAACTGCGCGTTCAGAACGTCGCGCAGTTTATCCTTGTTCTGCATCCGGGCGTCGTTGTTCACGTAATCCGGATCTTCCAACAGATCCTCCATACCCATCACCGCGCACAGGCGTTGCCAATGTTCCTCGCGTGCGGTGGCGACGTTGAGCGGCCCGTCTTTGGCGTCGAAGACACCGTAGGGATAAATCGTCGGGTGGTCGTTGCCCGCTTGTCCCGGCACGTCGCCATTGCTGAGATAGCGCTGGCCTTGAACGCTAAGCAACCCGACGAGTGCGCCTAGGAGAGACGTCTCCACCCGCTGTCCTTCACCGGTTACATGGCGTTGCGCGACGGCG
>JABJCS010000056.1 GCA_018665505.1 Alphaproteobacteria bacterium | reverse complement strand
TAACGACGGTTCGGTTTCGATATTCGCGGTCTGCGCCCAATTGCTGAGCCCCAGCAGGCGCACCGCCGGTTGATCAACATCGTAATACGACAACAGGGATGCAAGCGCCTTCAGCTGTTGACCACTACCAGGCAATAGAACCGCATCGTACTCTACCTCTCCTAAAGTATCCAATTTCTCCATGCGCTTAAGGACCTGCTTAGAGACTTCGTCCTCGCGGGCTTCGAGTTCCGCCCGCTGGTCCATTAACGCTTTATGACGGCGCTCGTAATCTGCGATAACCTTGGCCGGCTGACTGAAGTCCGTCGCCCGCGGATCGTAATATTGCACTTTGACCACGAGCGCTTCGTGAAAACTGGCAACCTCCTTCAAGGCCGCGACAACTGCCCGGCCATAGGCATTGTTCGGTGCGAGAGCAGCGTATCGGTAAAGACCCTCGGAGACGGCATGTTCGACCACTGCTTCGACTTGTTGGCGGGGCACGAAACCTAATATGTAAACACCATCCCCCGCCACATCGCTGGAATTAGAGAAAGCGACGACCGAGATTCCCGCACGGTCCGCGATCGGCCGCACCGCCCGCACGGAGCTGGCCAAGAGTGGTCCTAAGATTAATTCGGCTCCAGCCGCCACCGCCTGGCTCGCGGCACTTTCCGCACCCGCCGTACTGCCCTTCGTGTCGAACGGATAGATGATGAAATTCTCATCCGCCAAGTCGAATACCGCTATTTGCGCCGCATCCAAGAGTTCACGCCCCAATTGCGCGCGCGGGCCGCTCAAGGGCAACAACAAGGCGACTTTTTTCGCACGTCGTGGACCACCCGCGGAAAACCCGGCAGGCGGCAAAGACGCCACTTGAGGCAACTTGGCGGCGGTTGCGGATTGCGATGGCTCGGATTGCGCCACCGACGGAGGGGCCGCTGGATCAGGCGTTGCTGCATTTTGCACAGCCTTGACCTGGGCCTTGAACGCTGGGCCTTCCGGGTCGGTCGATGGCGACGCGTGAACGGGAACCGAATCCTGTTTTTTTGGCGGCGCCTTGGTTAACGTTGTGGTCTGGCATGCGCCAAGGGCAAGGCCAACGACCAAAACGGGCAAAAATGCTGCACTACGAAGAATGGCGGAAATCTCCTAATCTCCTGAAACGATTTAACACCTTGCCCGCCCTGCCCGGCTGCGCGGCAAAGCCTAACGGCGCGGACCGGGCAAGTAAACGGGGAGAAACCCCGGGACGGCACCTCAATTGACTGGCGGCGATAAAATGCGCGCAGAGGCATGGGGTCGGGCCGGGGAACGGCGGGCTGCTCTGTTTCTACGCCTTAAGGGCTACACCATTGTCGCGCATCGTCTACGCACACCAGTTGGCGAAATTGATCTTGTTGCAACGCGGGGCTCGACCGTGGCGATCGTGGAAGTGAAAGCTCGCGCGAACCTGGATCAGGCGCTCGAAGCGCTCTCGCCTCGCCAACGCCAACGCCTGGCTCGCGCCGCTGGTTGGCTCACGGCTTCCCGACCGGTTTTCTCCACAATGGCTATACGGTTCGATTTGATTCTGATTAGTCCGTGGAAATGGCCCCGGCATATCACAGATGCGTGGCAGCCGGACAATTGAGCGTGACGTCTTCTGGATGCGGCGGACGAATCGTTTTATGGTTCGACCAGATTTGGAACAATTCGTCATGACCATGCATTCCATAACCCGCTTCTGTTTCGTTGCCGTGATGTTGACTCTGCCGTTGAGCGGATGTGGCGTTTTAATCGGCGCCGGCGCCGCCGCCGGAACCGCCTCCATGGAAGAGCGTGGGCTTGGCGGTGTGATCGACGACAAATTGATCCAAGCAAAAATAAACTCTAACTGGTTGGACGTAGATTCCAATCTGTTTATCGGCTTGTCGAGCGAGGTCCACGAGGGACGCGTATTGCTGACGGGGAGCGTCGCGAAACCGGAACATCGGGTCAATGCGGTTCGAATTGCATGGCAGGTCGACGGGGTCCGCGAAGTCATCAACCAGATCAAAATTAAAGATCGCAGCGGCTTGGTCGACTATGCACGTGATGCTTGGATCACGACCAAACTCATCTTCAAACTGACGGTAGACGGCGATATAAAGGCGATTAACTACTCGGTCGATACAGTCAATGGCCATGTCTTCATCATGGGCATCGCCCAAGACAAAGTGGAACGCGACCGTGTGGGTGCGCACGCCCGAGATATAGGATACGTGCGGCGTGTCACCAATTATGCTGTCTTGAAAAACGATCCTTCGCGGCAGCTCAAAGTGATCATTCCGGCCACCACAAAATGAACCAGCGCCGGGAATCGCGAGCGTTTCTACAAAGCGTCGGCAATGGTCCCGAGCACGAACTCGATATCGCACGCGCCGCGCTCCATTTAGCGGCCCTCACACGAGGCAAAGTCGATCTCGACCCCGCCGAATTACATCTCGACACCCTGACGCAAGACGTTGCTGCGAGGGCACAAATTGAGGACCCGGCCTCGGCGGACGCAGCCGCCAGCATACTCGCGGAAGTCGTCGCCCAACAAAACCGATATCGCGGTGACGATCAAACCTATGATGATTTGCAGAACGCCGACCTCCTGAGTGTCATAGACCGACGCAAGGGACTCCCGGTTGCCCTCGGGATTCTTTACATCCATGTCGCCAGAGCCCAAGGCTGGCGAGCCTTCGGTCTCAATTTTCCAGGTCATTTTCTCATTGCGCTAGAGTTGGACGGAAGCCGCGCAATACTCGATCCATTTCATGAAGGCGTGTGCCGGACCCCGCCGGAATTGCGTGAGTTATTAAAGATGGTCGCGGGCCAAGATGCGGAGTTGAGTGCCGACCTGTTCGCGCCGGTACCGGATCGGGGTGTCCTCCTGCGCCTGTTGAGCAACATAAGGCTTCGGCTTCTGCAGATGCGCAGGCTCGAAGACGCGTCCGAGACGATTGACGCCATGTTGTTGATTGCACCGCAACAACCCGAGCTATGGCGCGACGCCGGAATGTTGCATGCCCAGCTCGGAAATCTGGGAGCGGCAATAGAAGCGTTGGAAACCGCTATCGCGCGCGACCCGAATGGCACACGGCAGCAGGAAACCGCGGCGCTCTTGCAACAATTACGACAACGCCTGAACTAACACTTAATCAGGCGCTGGGCCTTAGGCCACATCTCGCCATATATTATGTGTGATCGCCAAATACGAAACCCAAACCGACCGTTCTAACCAGATTGAGAATCCAAATGAGCCTCGCCGTCGCCATCCAAATGGACCCCATCGAAACCGTTGATATCGATGCGGACAGCACTTTCGTACTCGCGCTCGAGGCCCAAGCGCGCCAGCATGCATTGTTTCATTATCTGCCCGAAGCGCTCGTTTTCCGGCAAAATCGTCTTTATGCGCGCGCCCGACCGCTGCAGGTTCGCCGCGAGAAAGGGAATCACTTCTCCCTTGGCGAGGCGGAACTTCTCGACTTGGCGACGATGGACGTCATCCTCATGCGCCAAGACCCACCCTTCGATATGAGCTATATCACGGCGACCCATTTACTGGAGCACGTGCATCCGCAAACGCTGGTGGTAAACGATCCGGCCGAGGTTCGGAACGCCCCTGAAAAACTGTTCGTGACCCATTTCGCAGAGTTGATGCCGCCGACGATGATTACCTGTAGCCGGGACGACATTCTCGCGTTCCGCCGTGATTACAAGGATATCATCGTCAAGCCACTGTTCGGAAACGGCGGCGCTGGCGTGTTCCACGTCACGCCCGAGGACGAAAATCTAAATTCGTTGCTCGAAATGTTTACGGAATTCTATCGCGAGCCCATCATTATCCAACAATACATGCCCGCTGTTCGGGAGGGCGATAAACGCATCATTCTCATCGACGGCAAACCCGCGGGTGGCGTGTTACGCGTCCCACCGCCGGGTGAGGCTCGGGCAAACATGCATGTGGGTGCGGTGCCGCTGAAAACCGAATTGACGCAGCGGGAACGCGATATCTGTGATTCAATCGGGCCCATCCTCTCAGAGAAGGGGCTGCTCTTTGTCGGCATCGATGTCATCGGCGGCTATGTCACCGAAATTAACGTGACATCACCGACCGGCATCCAAGAAATAAATCGCTTCGACGATGTATCGCTGGAATCCCAACTCTGGGATGCCATTGAAGAACGCCGCTCCCGAAGTGGCGACGACGAGTAATTCGAGAGTATTGTAAGGCCTAGACTCGAACGTCGATCAGGTTGCTGATCGCGTTGGACAGCACACCGCTATCCTGAAAAGAAAGCGTCGAGTTAAATACGCTGGAAAACAGTAACGCACTCCGCTGTTGCTCGGCCTGTGCCAGCAACGTCTCGCGCAGATTATCGCTCTCGACCTGTTGTACGAATTTCTCGTTTTCCTTGATAAGGTTGGCAACTTGATCGCGCCGAGCCCCGACCCGACCAACGAAACTGTCAAATACGCCGGCTAAAAACCGCGAGGTCTGAGTTGCCTTATCGACATCGGCTAAGGCTTCCTCCAGCGAGGCATCATTCAGAAAATTCCCGTAGAAGGGCGAGAACAGAACATCGAGGCCATGACGTTCCAAAGTCCCTTCCAGAACCGCCGAGCCGGCACCATTCCGCGTGATCGAGACCGCACCCGTGTCGTTATCGAGCACGATCGTATCGTCATCCAGCAATGTTATGCCATCGTCCACGTCTTCATCATTGATCGGCAATGATTGAACCTTGGCGCCAAAAATATCGGGAACATAAACATCGCCGGTTCCGGTTTCGGTAATTGTAAAGTCGCTGCCGGCGAACAATCCGGTAACACTGTCTTCCTGCAAACTGTTGGGTCTAATCGGAAACGAAATTGTATCGGCGTCAAAAACATCCCGGAATTGACTACCGAGCAAATTGTTTCCAATCGTTCCAAAATTGCGGACCTTAATATTAATCAAGCCCATTGTCTGATCGAATGCGTTTGCCTGTACCCGCTTTTCGTCATCCGTCGCATCGGCTTTTAATGAGAGTTCGACATTTTTCCGCATATCCACCAACAGCAGGCGAATTTCATCGAGCTTTGCCCGAGCGCGTTCAACGATGCTGTTAACAGCATCCAGCTTGGATCTAATGCGCGTGAGACCCTTGGCTTCCTGTTCGGCTTGCCGCGCCGCCAGAGCGATCTTGCGGTCGGGCCGGACCGGCTCAAAGTCCGCGGGGCCCTGCGCCCTTGCGGCAATGGCCAATCCCCGCGCCGCCGCGACATCGGGCAGCAGGGAGAACAGCTCCAAGCCAACAGTGCTAAAGGCATTAGCAAAGCCGCCGGATCCGCTCGTGCCTAAGGGTAGGACCATGGTATTTCTTACCTATCGCCAATATACGTCAATTCTTGACGCAATTATTATACCAAGCTTGGTGAAAAATAGCGAGTCTTATACCTTTCGGCCTATTTTCCGCCCAATCCATCCATATCCCGGGAATATTCCGAAACTCGGGTGGGGAAACATGACGGTAGCACGGATCAAGACAGTCGCTTTTCAGGGCATCGATACCCTGGAGATCGACGTACAAATACAGATGGCGAACGGCATACCCGCCTTCACCATCGTCGGATTACCCGATAAGGCGGTGGGCGAAAGCCGCGAGCGCGTGCGGGCGGCGCTGGGATCGATAGGTCTTGCCCTCCCGCCGCGGCGGATCGTCGTGAATTTATCGCCGGCCGACGTCCTCAAGGAAGGCAGTCATTTCGACCTGCCCATCGCGGTGGGATTGTTGGTCGCCATGGGTGTCCTACAACAGGATGAGTTGGAGCGTTTCACGGCTTTGGGGGAATTGGCGCTCGACGGCACGCTTTCGCCGGTGGCGGGTGTCTTGCCCGCCGCCATCGGTGCCAATGCGACCGGGCGCGGCCTCATTTGTCCGGCCGCCTGCGGCAGCGAAGCCGCCTGGGCCGGGTCGATTCAGGTCCTGGCACCCGCCGACTTGGTCGCGCTGATCAATCATTTTAAAGGCAGTCAGGTACTATCGCCGCCGAAACCAAAAGCGGCTGAACCGGTGGGGGAAATGGCCGACTTGCGGGACATAAAGGGCCAGGAATCGGCGAAGCGCGCGCTTGAGATCGCGGCAGCCGGCGGCCACAACTTATTGATGGTGGGTCCGCCTGGTGCGGGAAAGTCCATGCTGGCGCAACGGCTTCCGGGCCTGATGCCGGAAATGTCGCCGGAGGAAGCATTAGAGGTCAGCATGATCCACAGCGTGGCGGGCCTGCTTTAAGGCGGTAAATTGACCGTGCGCCGTCCCTTTCGCGACCCGCATCATTCGGCCTCGTTGCCCGCACTGGTCGGCGGCGGCGTCCGCGTGCAACCAGGTGAAATCTCTCTCGCCCATAACGGCGTTCTGTTTTTGGATGAGTTGCCCGAATTCTCCCGGCCCACTCTCGAAGCCCTGCGGCAGCCGATGGAAAGCGGCCGAGCGGTAATCGCACGCGCCAACAGCCATGTCGATTATCCGGCGCGTTTTCAATTCGTCGCGGCGATGAATCCCTGTCGCTGCGGATACTTGGACGATCCGGCACTCGCATGCTCACGGGCACCGCGTTGTGGATTGGACTATCAGGCGAAAATCTCAGGCCCTTTGTTTAACCGCATCGATCTCCATCTCGACGTGCCACCGGTGCGCGCCACCGACCTTTCTCTACCGCCACCGGCGGAGGGCAGCCCAGACATCGCGGCCCGCGTCGCGGAGGCACGGCAAATCCAGCACGAGCGTTTCGCCAACACGCGAGATGTGCGCACCAATGCGGAGGCGGACGGCACCTTGCTCGAGGAGGTCGCCGCCCCCGATACCGACGGCAGAACGCTGCTCACGCAAGCGGCGGAGCGCATGCGATTGTCGGCGCGCGGATATCACCGTGTCCTCCGTGTTGCCAGAACCTTGGCGGATTTGGGTGGCGATGACGGCGTCCGGCGTCTCCACATCGCGGAGGCGCTTTCCTACCGGCGCATGGCGCCCGGCCGCTGACCCGGCGCATCTCGTCACGTGGGCCACCGGTGCTAAGTTAGTATCAAACGCAATAGTCGCCGCCCCGGCGGCCGGTTCCTGGAGATATACCCGTGAGCTATGACCTGATCATTATTGGCGGCGGTATCGCCGGCCTTTCGACCGCTGTCCGAGCCATCGAGCGGGGCCTGAAGCCGCTGGTGTTGGAGAAGGGCGAGGAGCCAGACTATCCTTGCAACGCGCGCTATTCCGGCGGTGTCGTCCATGTCGCCGAGAAAGAGATGCGCGCACCCGAAGCGGATATCCTGGCCAAGATCGATCATCTGACGGACGGCACCGGCAGCAGCGGCCTCGCCGCGATCATGGCGGCGGATGCCGAACAGGCGCTGGAGTGGTTGCGGAGCAATGGCGCCAAATTCGTAAAAGGCGGCGTGTTGGAATTCATGCGCTGGGTCCTGGCCCCACCACGCCCGAGACGACCGGGCCTGGACTGGAAGGGCCGGGGGTCGGACGTTCTGCTGCGCAATCTCACGGCAAGCATCGAATCCGGCGGCGGCACGCTCGAGCGCGGTGTGCGCGGGCGGGAATTAATCATCGAAGATGGCCGCGTCGTTGGCCTGACAGCGGAGCGCGATAACAAGACAGTCGAATACCGTGCCGCTGCCGTCGTCATTTGCGACGGCGGATTTCAAGGCGACCCGGATCTCGTGCGGAAATACATCAGCCCTAAACCCGAAGCTCTGTTCACACGGGGGGCCGGTACCGGATGCGGCGACGGATTGCGCATGGCGGAGACCGTCGGCGCAAAATTGGTCGGCACCGACCGGTTCTACGGCCACCTGCTCGGCCGCGAAGCGTTCCACAACGAAAAGCTCTGGCCCTATCCCACGGTCGACGCCATTACCCGCTCATCGATTCTCGTCGACCAAAACGGCAACCGCCGGTTCGACGAAGGCAAGGGTGGTATCTTCCTCGCCAACGAAATCGCAAGGCTCGACGACCCACTCTCGATCACGGTTATTTTCGACGATGCGGTTTGGACCGGATTAGCAGCGGACAACCGCTACCCGCCCTGCATGAACCCGGCATTTGTGAATGAAGGCGGCACGGTCTTCGCCGCCGATACGCTGCGAGAATTAGCGTCGCAGATCGGCGTTCCAGGCGAGGCGTTGAGCGCCACGGTCGATGCCTACAACCAAGCGCTCAACGCGGGCACCTGCGGCGATCTCTCGCCCACTCGCAGCACGGACCCGGTCGCCCCGCAGCCGATCCGTACCGCGCCCTTCCACGCCATCGAACTTTGCGCCGGGATCACCTACACGATGGGCGGCATCGCCATTGACGGGGAAAGCCGGGTGCTTGATGCCAACGACCAACCAATCGCCGGTCTGCACGCGGCGGGCTCCGCCACAGGCGGGATCGAAGGCGGGCCAAACGCCGCCTATCTCGGCGGGTTGTCAAAGGGTGTGATTACCGGGCTGCGGGCCGCGAATTCGGTCGCCGCCGCGAAATCGTAACATCTCTCCCACTTACCTCTTGACCCAGCGAGGTAACGCGCCAATCTGCCCAACGTTCGAAACCCCGCGAACCCGAAGGATTGCTTGATGGCAGATGTGGCACCGACCGAGACCGTGCGAGACCGCGTGCGCCGTTTCACGGAATCCAACGGGTTTCAGAACTTCATCCTGATCGTCATCGGTGTGAATGCCGCCGTACTCGGTCTGGAGACGTCGAAAGGGATCATGGATGCCTACGGCGCCTGGCTAATTGCCCTCGACCAGATCGCCCTCGCGATATTCGTGGCCGAGATCGGAGCTAAACTTTTCGCCCAGCGTCTGCGCTTTTTCCTCGACCCCTGGAACGTGTTCGACTTCGCCATCGTCTCCATCGCCTTACTGCCGACGGGCGACGGCTTGGCAGTGTTGCGGGCCCTGCGCGTTCTGCGCGCCTTCCGGTTGATCTCGATGGTCCCGAAAATGCGAGTCGTGGTACAAGCCTTCCTCAAGGCCATTCCGGGCATGAGCTCCATTATGCTGCTGATGATTCTCGTGTTCTATGTCTTCGGCGTCATGGCGACGAATTTCTTCGGCCCGGAATTTCCCGACTGGTTCGGCGACGTCGGCGCGTCCCTCTATTCGCTTTTCCAGATCATGACACTCGAATCCTGGTCGATGGGCATCGTCCGCCCGGTGATGGAGACGCACCCCTACGCCTGGGCTTTCTTCATCCCCTTCATCCTGGTCACCACCTTCGCGGTCCTCAACCTATTCATCGCCGTCGTCGTAAACTCGATGCAGGAAGTCCATGAAGCCGAGGAACACGGCCACGAGGAACGCATCGAAATTTTGACGGAGCTAAAAGCGCTGCGGGAAGAGCTTGCGGCGCTTCGAAAGGAACGCAGCGGCGGGGATTGATATCTACTTATCGATCGGTTTGATCATCCGGCCAAGGTTTTTGCCGGCAAACATGTGAAGGTGGAAATGCGGCACCTCTTGGTGGCCGTCCTCGCCCTGGTTCGAAAGGATGCGACTGCCCGCCTCGGTGATGCCAAGCTGCTTGGCCACCGCGCCAACCGCTCGCATGAAGCCGGCGAGCTCGGCCTCGCTCGCGCTTTCGGCGAATTCCACGTAGGAGAGATAGGGGCCCTTTGGAATGACCAGCACATGTAACGGCGCTTGCGGTTGGATATCGCGGAAGGCCAGCGCGTGGTCGTTCTCATAGACTTTGTCGCAAGGGATTTCGCCGCGCAGGATTTTCGCGAAAATGTTTTGGTCGTCGTAGGCCACGAGTTTAATCCTTCTTTCTCGAATTTTTCTCTTCAATCCCGGAGATACCGAAGCGTTCCGCCAGGACGCTCCAGACCTCTTCCGGCCGCACGCCTTTGTCCGCCCACAATACCAGCAGGTGATAGAGCAGATCGGCGCTTTCCTCCGCGAGCTTTCCGCCCTCGGGCTTCATCGCTTCGATGACGGCCTCGACGGCTTCCTCGCCAACCTTTTGCGCGATCTTCGGCGTCCCACCCGCAAGCAGCTTCGCCGTGTAAGACGTGTCCGCATCCGCGCCTCGGCGGGTCTCCACGACCTCGAACAAACGGTCGAGAATGGCGGCGGTAGAATCAGCAGTGTTGTCGGTTTCTTTTGTCATAGCGGCAAGCCCTAGCAGAATTATACGGCCCTGTCAGGGGCGAACGGGCACGCCTTGTTCCGTCATATGCGCCTTGGCCTCGGCGATGGTGAATTCGCCGAAGTGAAAAATCGAGGCGGCCAGAACCGCCGAGGCGTGCCCTTCAACGACGCCGTCGACCAAATGCTGCAAGGTCCCGACGCCGCCGCTGGCAATCACCGGCACGGGCACCGCATCGGAAACCGCACGGGTCAACGCCACATCAAATCCGCTTTTCGTGCCGTCGCGATCCATCGAGGTCAGCAGGAGTTCGCCCGCATCCGCCGCCATGCGGCGCGCCCATTCGATGGCGTCGATGCCGGTCTCGTTGCGCCCGCCATGGGTGAAAACTTCCCATTTGCCGGGCCCCGTCGCCTTGGCGTCGATGGCGACGACAATGCACTGACTACCAAACCGCGCCGCGGCTTCTGCCACGAATTCCGGGCGGTGCACCGCCGCCGTGTTGATCGAGACTTTATCGGCCCCCGCGAGGAGCAACTTGCGGATATCGTCGACCGTGCGCACCCCGCCACCAACGGTCAGCGGCATGAAGACTTCCTCCGCCGTTCGCGCCACCACATCGTAAATCGTGTCACGCGCTTCGTGCGAGGCGGTGATATCGAGAAAGGTCAGCTCGTCGGCGCCCGCCTTATCATAGACACGGGCCTGCTCCACAGGATCGCCCGCATCGCGCAGATCGACGAAATTCACGCCTTTGACGACCCGGCCCGCATGCACGTCCAAGCACGGAATGATACGGGTTTTTAGCATAGCGCTTTTAACGCTTGGCTGAGATCGATCCGCCCGTCATAGAGGGCCCGACCGCTGATCGCACCCGCGATATTACCCGCATCGCGCAAGGCCAAAAGATCATCGAGAGACGAGACGCCACCGCTGGCAATTACCGGAATTGAGGTGGCTGAGGCAAGCGCCGAGGTGGTTTCGATATTCGGGCCTGCAAGCACGCCGTCCCTGTCCACGTCGGTGTGGATGATTGCTGTTACCCCCGCGTCGGCGAATTGCGCCGCCAGCGCTTCCGCCGTCAATTCGGAGACTTCGGCCCAGCCTTCAATCGCGACCTTGCCACCCTTCGCATCGATCCCGACTGCCACATGGCCCGGCCATTCGCGGCAGGCCTCGCGCACAAGGTCGGGATTTTTCACCGCCGCCGTGCCGAGGATGACACGCCGGATACCGCGCTCCAACCAAGCGCCGATGGTCGCCATATCGCGAATACCGCCGCCCAATTGAACTGGAATACTCACGGCGGCCAGGATCGCCTCGACGGGCGCCGCATTGACTGGCTTGCCTTCGAATGCACCGTTCAGATCTACCAAATGCAACCATTCGCATCCGGCATCGACGAAGTCCTGCGCTTGCGCGGCTGGGTCGTCATTGAACACCGTGGACTGATCCATATCGCCGAGTTTGAGGCGCACGCATTGGCCGTCTTTTAGGTCGATGGCGGGATAGAGAATCACCCGTCGTCCTCCTGATCCAGAAGTTTGTGATAGTGATAGCCCGCGACCCATTTGCCATCGACGCGGGCGTAATAGGGATTTTCCGCCCAGCGAATAAAACCCAAGGAATCGTAACGCCCAATCGCCGCTTCCTGCGTCGAGCGCACATCCAGATTAAGAACACTGAAGCCATCCGCCCGCGCGCGGCGTTCGACCGCCTGAATGATGCCGTGGCCAATCCCGTATCCGCGCGCCCATGGAGCTACGAAATTCGTCGTCAGCGATGCAGCATGAGATTGTGCTTCGTTATTCTTCGTCGGTCGCACCAATTGCGCGGACCCGGCGATGACGCCGTCGAGGCGGCCGACGAACAGCGTGCGTTCCGGCACAAGCTGGACGCCACGCCAGTAGGTCTCCAAGATTTGGCGGGCCGGGACCGTGACCCATCCGAAACCGCCGCCTTCCTCGATCGCGGATTCCGCCGCGTCACACAAATCATTGAGATCGCTGCCTGTTGTCTCTTCCAAAATTTCAACGAAAACGTCGGCCATGGATCAGGGCCTCCAGCTCAAAAAGTTTTCGATCATCCGCAGTCCCGTCGCCTGGCTTTTCTCCGGATGGAATTGCGTGCCGATCATATTGTCGCGCGCGACGATCGCGGTCTGTTTGCCGCCGTAATCGGCCGTCGCAATCAGATTGTCCGGATCATTAACCACGAAGTGATAGCTGTGGACAAAATACACATGATCGCCGTTTTCCACACCGGCAATCACTGGGTGCGGTTTATCTAGGATCAGGTCGTTCCAACCCATATGCGGAATCTTAAGTGCCGGGTTGTCCAGCGCCAGAGGGACCACGTCACCGGCAATCCAATCGAGACCCGAATGGCGGCCATGTTCCTGACTTGCGGTCGCCATCAGTTGCATGCCAACACAAATACCAAAGAACGGCACACCCCGGTCGAGCACCGCATCTCGGAGTGCCTCGATCATCCCGTCGAGTGCCGCAAGGCCGCGATAGCAATCCGCGAAAGCCCCTTGGCCCGGCAAGACGATCCGATCCGCCGCCGCGACGGTTGCCGGATCGGCTGTGACCACGACCGGCACTTTCGAAAATTTCTCGAACCCTTTTGCCGCCGAGCGTAAATTGCCCGAGCCGTAATCGACAATCGCAACAGTCATGTCAGAGCGAGCCGCCCAGCACACCTTTGGTAGACGGTACCGCATCGGCCTTACGGGGATCGATGGCAATCGCCGTCTTCAACGCCCGCGCCAACCCCTTGAAACAGGATTCGACAATGTGGTGATTATTCTCGCCGTAGAGTGTCTCCACGTGCAGCGTCAACCCCGCCGATTGCGCGAACGCCTTAAACCATTCCTGGAACAACTCGGTGTCCATGTCGCCGAGCTTCGGACGGGTAAAATCAACCTTCCACACCAGATACGGCCGGTTCGAGCAATCAAGTGCCACCCGAGTCAGGGTCTCGTCCATAGGAATTAACGCATCGCCGTAGCGCACGATCCCCGCCCGATCACCGAGAGCCTTGCTCAACGCTTCGCCCACCGCGTAACCGGTATCTTCCGTGGTGTGATGAAAATCGATATGCAGATCGCCCTGCGCCCGTACCTTCAGATCAATAAGGCTGTGCCGGGAGAGCTGCTCCAGCATGTGATCGAGGAAACCGATCCCCGTGGACACGTCATAAGAGCCGGTGCCGTCGAGGTCGACTTCGGCGGATATCTGCGTTTCTTTCGTATTGCGCTCTACACTTGCCTGGCGCATGGCGCGATCTCCCAATTGGTTGGCGCGGCGTCTTTTAACAGGAAGTGCGGGCGGACGCCACCCGCGTGGCACCTCTTCTCGTTCTTGTGAAAACGGGCCCGGAAATTTCCCCGGCTAGACCTAAGTTAGAGAGCAACACCAAAGCTCTGCGACACATTGAATAAACTGTAAGCAAGAAAGGATAAATAAATGGCAGGATTATGCGAAGGCCGGGTTGCGATCGTCACCGGCGCGGCACGCGGTGTCGGACGTCAACATGCGCTGCAATTGGCAAAAGCGGGCGCTAAAATTGTCGTGAACGACCTCGGCGCGGGCGTCGACGGTAAGGGTGCCGATGTCTCTCCGGCACAACAAGTGGTCGACGAAATTAAGGCCGGCGGCGGCGACGCCATCGTCAACGGCGACGACGTCAGCAGCTTCGACGGCGCCAAGAACATGGTCGACACCGCGATTAACACGTTCGGCAAACTCGATATCGTCGTCAACAACGCTGGAATTTTACGTGACCGCATGTTGGTCAACATGACGGAAGAAGAATGGGATTCGGTGATCGCCGTGCATCTCAAGGGCACGTTTGCACCGGCACGTCACGCAGCCTCGTATTGGCGGGCAATGTCGAAACAGAACGACGACGGCAAACCGGTGATGGGACGCATTATCAACACCAGCTCGACCTCGGGTATCTACGGTAATGTCGGTCAGACGAATTACGGCGCTGCCAAAGCAGGCATCGCCGCTTTCACGATTATCGCGGCGCGCGAATTGTCGCGCATCGGCGTGACGGTGAATGCAATTTCACCGACGGCTTATACCCGCATGACAGACAATCTGCGTGAGTACACAGAGGACGAAGTTGCGGTTCGGGATCCGAGCTGGGTCTCGCCGACCGTCGTCTACCTCGCCAGCGAGGAAGCCCAAGATATTACTGGCCGCGTGATTCAGGCCGGTGCCGGACGGGTCGCCGTCTGCGAAGGTTGGCGACGCGGCGCCGAAGTCGACCAAATGGACGACCCAGCCACTCTCAGCCCGAAGATCCGCGAGATGATCGCGGAGTGCCGGAAAAACTCCGGCATGGACGGACTCGAGCTCGACTAACGGAAATATTCCACCGAGTCAGGGGCGGCGGTGTAACCCGCGCCCTTGACCCGACGGGGTTTCCACGCCACATGGGAGCGACGATCAACTGAATCGGACGCATTATGAGCGAGCCCCCATCCTGGCACGGCACCACAATCCTCTCCGTTCGCAAGGACGGCATAACCGTGGTGGCCGGAGACGGCCAGGTCAGCCTTGGCCAGACGGTCATTAAATCCAACGCGACTAAGGTCCGACGGATCGCCGACGACAAGGTCGTGGTCGGTTTCGCCGGCGCTACCGCCGACGCCTTCACTTTGTTCGAACGGCTGGAAGCGAAACTGGAACAATATCCCGATCAGCTAACGCGGGCCTGCGTCGAGTTGGCCAAGGATTGGCGGACCGACCGCTACCTGCGTCGCCTCGAGGCGATGATGGCGGTCGCCGATCCGAAAGTATCCCTGATCTTGTCCGGAACCGGCGACGTGCTCGAGCCCGAGGACGGTTTGATCGGCATCGGATCCGGCGGCAATTACGCGCTCGCCGCTGCCCGCGCTCTGATGGATCGCGAAGATATGGATGCCGAGGCCATCGCCCGCAAAGCCATGCAGATCGCCGCCGATATTTGTGTCTACACCAACGAATCCGTCGTCTTGGAGACAGTATGACCACGTTCAGCCCGCGCGAGATCGTATCCGAACTCGACCGCCACATTGTCGGCCAAAACGACGCTAAGCGCGCCGTTGCCATCGCACTTCGCAATCGCTGGCGGCGTCAGCAACTCTCCGACGATCTGCGCGAGGAAGTGCTGCCGAAGAACATTCTGATGATCGGCCCAACCGGCGTCGGCAAGACAGAAATCGCGCGCCGCCTCGCGAAGTTGGATCAAGCTCCGTTCATCAAGGTTGAGGCCACCAAGTTCACCGAGGTCGGCTATGTCGGCCGCGACGTGGAACAAATCATCCGCGATCTCGTAGAATCCGCCATCCATATGATCCGCGAGAAACATCGAAAAGACGTGCAGGCGAAAGCAGAACTCTTGGCCGAAGAGCGCGTCATTGATGCCCTGGTCGGGGAGAATGCCAGCGAAGCGACCCGCACGAGCTTCCGCCAGAAACTCCGAACCGGTGAATTGGACGACAAGGAAATCGAACTGGAAGTTACCGATACCGGCTCGATGGGCCTGCCAACTTTCGATATTCCAGGCTCGCCCGGGGCGCAGATGGGCATGATTAATCTCAACGATATGCTCGGCAAGGCTCTTGGCGGACGCACCAAGCCGCGGCGTCTGAAAGTCTCGGAGTCCCATGAGGTGCTGTTACACGAGGAAGGCGACAAACTCGTCGACGAGGAGAAAATCGTTCGCGAGGCCGTGGAGATCGTGGAACAGAACGGCATCGTCTTCCTGGACGAGCTCGATAAGGTTTGCGCCCGCAGCGAGCGCCAAGGTGCGGATGTCAGCCGCGAGGGTGTTCAACGCGACCTCCTGCCGCTGATCGAGGGCACCACCGTCTCAACCAAACATGGCCCGGTGAAAACGGACCACGTTCTGTTCATCGCGTCGGGCGCATTCCATATCGCCAAACCGTCGGACCTGTTGCCGGAACTGCAGGGACGCTTGCCGATCCGCGTCGAATTAAAAGCGCTGTCGGAGGAAGATTTCGCTCGCATTCTGCGCGAGCCGGAAAACAGCCTGATTAAGCAATACGTTGCCTTGATGGGTACGGAAGGGGTGACCCTCGACTTCACCGAGGACGCCATCGACGAATTGGCTCGTCTCGCCGCCGAAGTGAACTCCCATGTAGAGAATATCGGCGCCCGCCGCCTGCACACGGTCCTGGAAAAACTGCTGGAGGAAATCTCATTCTCCGCGACCGATCGCAAGGGCGACACCGTCACCATCGACGCCGACTACGTCCGCGCCCAAGTCTCCGAACTCGCCAAGGACACGGACCTTAGTAAATTTATTTTGTAGGTGATCACCTACCGCTTCAGCGTCCCCAGCATCGCCTCAATCTTTGCTTCGCTGAGCTCCCCAATCTGATCCGCCAATCGGTTTGCGAGTTCCGTCGCTTCCGGCGACAGGCCCGATGTGTCGATGGTGACCTTGGGGTGGGAAATATCGGCGAGGCGGCGTAAGTCGTCGGCCTCATCCCAGATGATTTCGAAATAGGCGCAGATTTGGTGTAGGCGGAGAGTTGTCGGGCGGCCGCGTTTGCCATGCTCTAACGCTGAAAGATACGCCGGCGTTACTTCCAGCGCTTGCGCCATTTGCGACATGGTGACGCCCTTTTCTTCTCGAAGGGTGCGCAGTTTGACGCCGAGCGGGGTCACCCGCCCGTCCGCCGCCGCTTCATCAGTACGTAAAGTGCTCCGGCACCGCCATCTTTTTGCCGCGCGTACTCAAATGCCAATACTTTTTCGCGGTTGGGGGATTCGTTCAGCCAGCGCGGCACCGCGGCGCGAAGCACGCCGCCGCCATCCTTGCCGACACCCTTTCCGGTGACGACGATGACGCAGCGCTTTCCCGTCATATATTGGCGAGACAAAAATCCGTCGAGCTCGCGATGTGCTTCGGCCTGGGTCAGCCCATGCAGATCGAGGCGTGCTTCGACCGGGAGCTGGCCGCGTTTGAACCGTTGGCCGGTTCGGCGATCGAGCCCGTCGATGTCGCCATGGCCGATAGAGGATTGTTTCGGTCTTGCGGGAGGCGGCGGCGGCGGAGCCATCTGATGCCGGATCGGCGATTTTTTCGGCGTGGCTTTTTTAACCGAAGCCGGTTTAGAAGGAGAAACCGGCGGCGCGGCCGCGCGCGGTGTGCGGCGTTTTAGCGGTTTGACATCCTGCATCACCGCGCGAAACAGATCGGTGTCGTCGGCGTCTTTTTTGCCCACCATCACTCATCCTCGACCAACACGATATGCATACGGCGAGGACCGTGCGCGCCCATGAAAATCGTCTGCTCGATATCACCGGTGCGAGACGGGCCGGTGATGAAATTCACTGTGCGCGGCATCTCGCCGTCACGAATTTTGTCCCAGGCGTCTTCGTAGGAACCGACGATCTGACTTTTGCGAATAACGACCAAATGAGAGTCCGGCAAAAAGTTGAGCGTGGTTGGATGTTCCGGGCCGGAGCGCATGATCAAGGTGCCGGTCTCCGCCACCCCGGCGAAGGCGCCGGTCAATCCGACTTCGTCGGAGCCATCTGTCTTGCCACGGGTAACGGTAAGAGTCGGGCGCTTCTCCCACGGGATGCCGTCGAGCGACGGGTCGGGTGCGACCCGCAGATTAGCCGGCAAATTCTCACGCGCGAGATAATCCGCCACCCGGTCGGGCACGTCCTCCATCGAGGCAACGCGATCGACCGACATATCGACGCCTTTGGCATAGTCGACGAATAGATCCGCAAGCCCGTCCGAATCGAGATCGACCCGTGACGGCCGCACCCCTCGACCGCGCGCCGCGATGCGGTCCTCGAGCGCCGTTTTTTCCGCATCGCCGAGTTCGCCCCGACCCAGGCCACTTCGGATCGTACCCAGAATACTGTCGCGCCCGCTCATGCTGCTGGCCTCCGGGCACCGCCCTTTGAGGACCATTGCGATTGGAACGTGCCGCCCGGTTGTGGTGCTGGAAAATCGCGATGTTTTGTCCAGCCGCTCGCACCCGGCAGCCGGCGGAACCGGCCTTTCGATCGGCCGAGTGCTCCCAGAATACGAAACTTGATCGCAGTCAGAAATTGGTAGAGCCGAGGACGCTTTGCGTAGAACGCCCACATGCGGATACCGGTGCGCACGGTTTGCGATCCGAACCCACTGTCGAATTCGCGCTCGCGCAAATGACGCATCATTTTCGGCAGCGGGATACGCATCGGGCAAACTTCCTCGCATCTCCCACAGAAAGTGGATGCGTTCGGCAGATGGCCGGCCACCTCGACACCGATCAGGGACGGCGTGAGCACCGAGCCCATTGGCCCGGGATATACCCAGCCATAGGCGTGCCCACCGACGGAGTTGTATACCGGGCAGTGATTGAGACAGGCACCGCATCGGATACACCTCAGCATCTCTTGGAATTCGGTGCCGAGCATTTTGCTGCGCTCGTTGTCGAGCAACACGACGTGATATTCGCCAGGCCCATCGAGATCGTCCGGCCGCCGGGGACCGGTCGAAAATGTGGTGTAAACGGAGGCTTCTTGTCCGGTCGCCGACCGCGCCAACACCCGTAATATGGTTGAAGCGTCTTCCAAGGTCGGGACGACTTTCTCCAAGCTCGCGACCACGATATGCGCTTTCGGAATGGTCTGGGTTAAATCACCGTTGCCTTCATTCGTGACGATGACGGAGGTACCGGTCTCGGCGATGAGAAAATTCGCGCCGGTCACGCCGACATCCGCATCGAGAAATTTTTGCCGTAATTCCTCGCGCGCTTCATCGAGCAATTCGCGGGGCTCTTCGAGCGAGCGGTTCGGGTCGCGGTTGGTGTGTTTCTTGACGAAGGCTTCCGCGACCTCATGCTTCAGCACATGGATCGCCGGGGCGATGATGTGGCTCGGCGGTTCCTTGCGAAGCTGGATGATATATTCGCCCAAATCCGTCTCAATGGGCTCGATATCGTTTTCCTCGAAGAAGTCGTTGAGCCCGATTTCCTCGGCGATCATCGTCTTGCCCTTGGTGACCGTCTTCGCGTCGAGGCGGCGGCAAATGGCGAGAATGGTTTGCCGCGCGTCTTCCGGCGTCGAGCACCAATGCACATGCCCGCCTTGCTCTGTCACTTTTCGCTCGAAGCGCTCCAGGTAGTAATCGAGATTTTCCAAGGTGTGATTCTTGATGTCGCGCGCTTGATCGCGGATTTGATCGAATTCCGGCAGGCGCTCGCGCGCTTCCGAGCGGCGGTCGACGAAACCGGTTTTCATCTTCGTTAGCGCGACCTGCAAATTGCCGTCATCCAGGGCTTCGCGCGCATTATCGATAAATCGGCCGGTCTTAACTTCCTGCATGACCCTACTCCCCCTCGCCGATGGAGGGTGTGTCGGTCATGCCGGCTAAGACTTCGGCGATATGCCGGACTTCAACCGACGAGCCATCCCGCTTCAGCTTGCCTGCGATATTGAGCAAACACCCCATATCGCCCGCCAAGACGGTCCCGGCGCCGGTCTCGGAAATATCCGCGCATTTATCGCCGACCATCTTGTTTGATATATCCGGATACTTGACGCAGAACGTGCCGCCGAAACCGCAGCATGCCTCGTTAAAGGTGAGCTCACGAATTTCGACGCCGTCGATCGATTGCAGCAATTTGCGCGGCTGCGCCCGGACCTGCATTTCGCGTAGGCTTGAGCACGAATCATGATACGTCACGGCGCCATCGAATTCCGCGTCCACCGAAGTCATGCCGCGAACGTCGGTCAGAAATGAGATCAATTCATATGTTCGGCGCGCCAGGTCCCGGGCGCGGACGGACATCTCCTCATCCCCTTCGAAAAGTTCAGGATAGTGTTTCGACAGCATTCCGGCACAGGAACCGCTGGGGGCGACAATGTAATCGTAACCCTCAAAGGCCTTAATGGTTTGTTGCGCGATGGCCTTGGCATCCGCCTTATCACCCGAATTATACGCGGGCTGCCCGCAGCAGGTTTGTGCTTCCGGCACAGAGACATCACATCCGGCGGCCTCGAGCAATTTAACAGCCGAAAAGCCAACAGACGGACGCATTAAATCGACGAGACATGTCACGAAAAGCGCTACCTGTGGCCGGCTATCTTTCACATCCGCCATGGAAATTCCTTCACTTCGATTATGGCCGATAGAATGATCTTGGAAGCAAGGAAACGCAACGCTTCAAGAAATCGGCGCGGTCGCCGATTTCGGCAGGAAAATATAATATTGACCCGGGCTCTTCATTCGGCCCGCCTCCGCCAACGCATCCTTGCCGTATCCCCAGAAAAAGTCGCCTCGGATCGGACCTTTTATGGCGCTGCCTGTATCCTGCGCGACCATCAAACGACGAAGCGGGCGCTCATCTTGCCCCGGCCAAACCGTATCGAGCCAAATGGGAAGACCCAACGGGATAAATTTACGGTCAACCGCCAAACTGCGGCGCGGTGTCAGAGCCACCCCTTGGGCGCCGATCGGACCATCTCCGGAGATTTCACGAAAGAAGATATAGCGAGGATTTCGCGCCAATAGAGTTTCAGCCTTCGAGGGATTGCGTGTAATCCAATCGCGAATTTGTCGCCAGCCGGCACGGCCCGACGGCAGTTCTCCTTGGTCGATCAATACCCGGCCAATCGAAACGTAGCCATGCCCGTTATTGCCCGCATATCCGACCCGCATTACCGCGCCATCTTCCAGAACAACCCGTCCCGAACCCTGCACATGGAGCAAAAAGGCGTCGATGGCGTCATCGACCCACACCAAAACAGGCGCCGCATCACGGAGCGCGCCTTTCTGAATATCGGCGCGTCGGTGATACGGAAGGATGCGTCCGTCCGCCATGCGCCCGATTAGATTTTGACCACGACGTCCTACATCAAATTTTCCAAGATTAACGCGGACCAGATCGATGGGAAGGCCGTGGAGCGGCACGTTAAATTGCGGGCTCTGTGTTTTCGAACCCTGTAGCTCTGCTTCGAAATAGCCGGTGAACAAACCCTGCGAATTTCCGGCAGCGGAAATGAGATGTGGGGCGAACCATTTTTCGAAAAATTTTTGCGACGCCTGTGCATCACCCGTGATCAGTTTATTTGCTGCCCGGCAAATCGGCACCCAATCCCCCGCCTTTATTCGGTGGCCCCCAATATGACTATCGGTATTTGCCAGTAGACTGGGACAGGAACGGATAAAAGCGCTGAGCGCTTCTACATGCCGATCTCGTGTCCAAAACGGGAGATCAGCGAATGCCGCGGGTGTTAAATTCAGCTGAGCAGAATCGGATTTTTTCGGCAGTCCCTTCGGTGCGCACGCCGCGATAAATGCGAGCACCAAAACTCCGACAAAACGTCCGAAGAATTTCGAAACCGTCTTTGCCGTGCCTATCATGCGATAGAATTAGTTGGGGCTGCGGGTCGCGATCAATACCCAATTCGGATTGGACGACGATACGTCGCGCGCAAAGGTCCAAATATCGGTAATGCGGGTGACGGCGGCGGGATCGCCCTCGACAATTTCACCTTCCGCATCGCGGGTCACGTTGACCTGATCGCTAACGTATTTAACCGTGACGAGCGCATTACGCCCTTCCATCTCTGCCTCAATGATCTCAGTGACATCAAAGCCCACCATCGTCGTCTCGTGGGTCTGATCTTTCGAGACCCGGTCACGGATGGCCGCGGCAAAATTCTCATAGACATCATCGCTCAAAAGGCTTCGCAGCGTATCTGTGTCGCCACTGGCAAAGGAATCTACGACCATTTCGAAGGCCGCACGCGCGCCGGACACAAAACCTTCCTCATCAAATGATCGGTCGGCGAGCTTAATCTGAGTAATAGCGGCGTCCAAAGGTGACGCCGGTTCGGTCGACCCATTCTCGGGATCCGGAGAGCGGTCCGGCAAGGAAATTACGTTGTCGTCTTGCCCCTCGTCCGGACTGGCCCCAGCACCAAAAATATCAGGTCGCTGCTGTTCGTTGCCAGTGCGTTTGCCAAGCACGCTGCCGAGCCGATAAATCAAGAACGCGGCCAGCATCGCGAAGAGAATAATATCGAGAAAACCCAAATCGCCGCTCATCTAAATGCCCTTATCTGTGTCCCCAAAACGGCGACGCCCGTTGCGAACGATCCCGTCCGCCCCTAGGTTAGGGGAATACTAATCGAATCCCATATCTCAATACGTTTCGAGGCTCTTCAGAACCTCTGTTTAGATAGGGGTTCCGCCCGAAAAGAGCAAGCATGCCGGTTATACTCCTATTCGTTTTCATCGCCGTGCCCATCGCGGAAATTGCTGTCTTCATTCAGGCGGGCGAGCAGTTCGGATTATGGCCAACGCTGGTGATAGTTATTTTAACGGCTTTTTTGGGAACGGCTTTGCTGCGCTACCAAGGGCTGCGCACCTTGAGCCGCGTGCAAGAAAGCTTGCATCGGGGCGACGTGCCGGTGGGTGAGGTATTCACCGGATTATGTCTGCTGGTCGCGGGCGCGCTTTTGCTGACACCTGGGTTTTTGACCGATGCGGTGGGGTTCGCGCTGTTCGTCCCGGGCATCCGGAGTTTCCTCGCCGGAGGCGTTTTACGCGCGTTATCAAAACGGGGAACGGTTTGGACCGACGGCAGCGGTGGATTCAATACGTCGGGACCCCAGTCTTCGCAACCGGACGAAACGGTCATTGATGGCGATTTCACCGAAGTCACGGAAGATCCGCGCAAAATCGGGACACCGGACAAGAATAACGGAAAGAAAGAATGATATTATTACGCCACGGCGAATCTGAATTTAACGTCGTCTATAAGAAGACCCGTGTTGATCCAGGCATTCGAGATCCGAAGCTGACCGATCTCGGCCATCGACAGGTGAGCGAAGCGGTCGGATATATAAAAGACCGGACCATCAAACGTATTCTAACAAGCCCGTACACGCGCGCGATCCAGACCGCTTCTATTGTCGCGGAAGCGATCGGAGTGGCGATCGAAGTCGACGCTCGGATCGGGGAGCGATCCGCCTTCGTTTGTGATTTGGGCACGCCCGGCCCGGACCTGCGCCTCGCCTGGCCAGGACTGGATTTGGAGCACCTTGAGGAAATGTGGTGGCCAACACCGGTTGAAAGCGAAGCCGCCTTGGATGAGCGGTGTTTGAATTTCAGAGAGAAACACTC
>JABJCS010000558.1 GCA_018665505.1 Alphaproteobacteria bacterium | reverse complement strand
CCTTCATATCGCATTCGCCTATCAAAACAAGTATGCAACAAACACATGTGAATTCAGGAGGACGACTAATTGTTGATAGCTCCTCCAATAATGAGTACACGTATACCGGAGGATTACATACTACGAAATTCCACGCTGGGTTTCAAAGAAAGGGGGAGAAGCACATCAGCAACCCGGCCGCCGAGAGCACGCCAGCGTGCGGCGGGACGATGACGGTCGTCACGCCCAGTTCCTCCGCGACGCGGGCGGCATGAAGAGGCCCTGCCCCACCGAACGGCACAATCGCGTAGCCGCGCGGGTCGCGCCCACGCTCGGTCGATACCTGTTGTATGGCGCGCACGATATTGGATTCTGCCAATTGAATGATACTGTCTGCCAATTCCTCGACACTCATGTCGATCTCTTTCGCCATTGAGGCAAAGACCGCGCGGGACGCTTCAGGGTCGACTTTCATTTGCCCGCCAAGAAACGAATCCGCGCGCACGCTCCCTCTGATCATATGAGCGTCGGTCACCGTCGGCACGGTGCCACCGCGACCATAACAGGCCGGGCCAGGGTCGGCGCCCGCCGATTGCGGCCCGACCCGCAACAACCCACCGTCGTCGATCCATCCGATGGAACCACCACCCGCGCCCACAGTGACGATGTCGATGACAGGCGTTTTGACCGGTAGTCCGTCAATCTTCGTCATCGGTGCCAAATCGGGAACACCGTCAGAGATCAGCGACACATCGGTGCTCGTCCCCCCCATATCGAGGGTAATGAGATCGCGCGCACCGGAGGCTTCCACTTGTCGCAATGCGCCGATCACACCCGCCGCCGGACCCGAGAAGAGCGCTGCTATGGCATTCCGGGCCATGGCTTCCGCCGGCATCCGTCCGCCATTCGATTGCATGACGCTGAATTGGCCCACGAATCCTTTCTCCGCCAAGGCTTCAACGAAGCGGCCGAGATAGCCTTCGATCACCGGCTGCACATAGGCCGCAAGCGTCGTCGTCGAGGCACGCTCATATTCCCTGAACTCGCGGGTGACTTCATGACTGCAGGTAATACTGATCCCAGGATCGACGTCGCGCACGATGCGCGCCAACGATTCCTCGTGCGAAGGGTTGAGATAGCCATTGAGAAAACAGATCGCAACGGCATCGAAATCATCCGATCCCAATGCCGCTTCAACAATCCCTGTGACCGCTGCTTCGTCCAGGACACTTACAACATTGCCATCCGCGTCCATACGCTCCGGTATCTCGAACGTATCTCGGCGCGAGGCGACTGGTTCCGGTTTGCGGTAGTGCAAATCGTAGATCGATCTCTTGTCGTGCCGTTGCAACATCAAGACGTCGCGGGTGCCTTGGGTCACAAAGAAACAGACTTTCGCGCCCTTGCGCTCTAAGACGGCGTTCGTCGCGACCGTCGAGCCATGTACCAGGTCCTCAATGGATGACGGCGAGATGCCCGCAGCGTCGATCGCGTTCAAGGCGCCTTCGTCCGGATTCTTCGGTGTACTGGGGACTTTCGCGACACGTAATTTCCCATCCTCGATCAAAACGAGGTCCGTAAATGTCCCACCGACTTCGACGCCTACCCGCATTCGCTACACTCCAAATTTCACACGATCTTCGCTTACTGCGTTCCGGGTCGATTGGCAATGCGGGCAGCTGAAGTTCACCCCTGAGACAAACTATCGCGGCGGTGGAGGATTCAAACAATTGATTTCCAAAGCCGCCAGGCGTAAGCCGTTATATCGAACGCTTCACCATGTGGACGAATTCGATATGACTCTGACTTCCCTGAACCCACAGGCCTTGGCAGCGGCGGAAACGCAGGCGGAGGCGCGATATCGCGACCTGTGCGGGCGCAATCTTGTGCTGGATATGACGCGCGGCAAACCGGCGCCGGATCAACTCGACCTGAGCGACGGCATCCTGACCGCCGTGGCACCCGGCGAGTATATCGGCGAGACGGATGAGGATTACCGAAACTACGGCCTCGGCACCGGCATTCCCGAAGCGAAGCGCCTGTTCGCGAATTTCCTGGAAGTAGCTCCCGACGAGATCGTCATCGGCGGCAACAGTAGTCTTAATTTGATGTATGACACGGTCGCCGGGGCCGTACTGTTTGGCATGCCCGGATCGGAACGCCCCTGGGGCGATGAGACGCCACCGAAGTTCATATGCCCAGTGCCCGGCTACGACCGGCATTTCTTGGTGTGCGAGAAGCTTGGGTTCGAGATGCTCACCGTGGAGATGAATGACGACGGCCCCGACATGGACGCCGTAGAAGCGCTCGTCGCCAACGATCCCTCAGTAAAGGCGATCTGGTGTGTGCCGAAATACTCAAACCCGACCGGTGCAATTTATTCCGATGCGGTTGTAGAGCGTTTGGCGGCAATGAAGACCGTTGCGCCCGACTTTCGGGTATTCTGGGACAATGCGTATGCGGAACATCATCTCGGCAGCGGTCCGGCACGCGTGAAGAATATCATGGAGACCTGTAAAGCAGCGGGGAACCCGGACCGGCCGCTATTATTCGGCTCGACCTCGAAAGTAAGCTATGCCGGGGCGGGCGTTGCCGTGATGGGTGGCTCTAAAGCCAATATGGCGGATGCGGCAGGGAAAATGTCGGTCGCCAATATTGGCCATGACAAAATTAACGAGTTGCGTCATGTCCGTTTCTTCGGCGACCTCGATGGTCTCCGCTCTCATATGTCGAAGCATGCAGAATTGATCGGTCCGAAATTCGCCGCAGTCGATGCAGCTTTGGAGCGGCACTTGAGCGGCAAGGACATCGCAATTTGGACAAAACCCGAAGGCGGCTATTTCGTCAGTGTTGACGTGCTCGACGGGTGCGCGGCTGAAATCGTGCGCCTCTCGGGCGAAGCCGGCGTTAAGTTGACCCCCGCCGGTGCGACGTTCCCCAAGGGCGAGGACCCGCGCGACCGAAACATTCGTCTCGCCCCGACGTTCCCGTCACTGGAAGAGGTAAAACTGTCGATGGAGGTCTTTTGCGCCTGTGTCGAACTGGTGTGTCTGCGCAAATTGACGGAAGCGGCTTAAAGCACGGCCTTGCATCGCGCGATATCCTCAAGCGAAATAGCGGGTATGGATTTCTCGACACGCATGCGGGTCTACCGAGAGGCCGCGCTCCGCAAATGGCGCCGCGCACGTGGATTGCCGACCGACCCCTATCCCGCGCGACCGAAGGGCACCTATCTTAGCCCCTCGCTCGGCCTTATCGCCGCCACAGACGAGATGCCGCGACGATACGCGCTCGACCTCACCGATATTGGGAGCTGGCAATCACGCGCACGGACCCGGCTCGCGGAATTGATGGGGTACGTTGCCGCCACGGCGGCGCCCACCATCGTCAACGTGCGGGGACCGGTTCCCCTTTCACAATCACCGGATATCGAGAAAACCACATATTATTTGCGGGTTCGGCCTCAATCGGATTTACCGGTTACCCTTCTCAAAAACACGTCCATCGACGGACCCCGACCCGTCTTTCTATATCTCGCCGGATCGACATCGGGCGTGCATTTAGGGTGGGGTGAGGCGAAGGTGCCCATCGACCACCAGCGACTATCCATCGGTGCAGGCATCGCACTTCAAGCCGCTCGCAGGGGGTATCTCAGCGTTTGTATCGAGCAGACCGGATATGGTGAGAAAGAGGAACGGGATTTACCCAAACGATCAAACAACAGGACAATCGACATTGCGATTCACGCAGCTCTCCTCGGGCAATCTCTCCTCGGACTGAAAGCAATGGACGTCAGCGCGACTATCGACTGGCTCGCGAGTCCAGCCTCTCCACACCCCGTCGATCCCGCACGAATTTTCCTATTCGGCCATTCTTCCGGAGGAACCGCAGCCCAATTCGCCGCCGCCCTCGACACCCGTATACAAGGTACGTTGGCCAGCGGTTCCATTCGCCGCCTCACCGAAATCGTTGCGACGCGGGGTAATGGTAATGGGGAATTATTGATTCCCGGATTTCTCCAGGATTTCGAAAGCGATGACGTTCTCGCTCTGATCGCGCCCCGGCCGTTCGTCGGCCTCTCCGGTATCGACGATCATATCTTCCCCTTTGACGGTGTTGCGCGCGTGGTTGAAGGTGCCCGGCCCGCCTATCGCAGTTTCGATGCTGAGGTTAACATCGAAGCCGTCGCGGCACCGTTCGGCCATCGGTATTACGCCGAAGAAAGCTGGCAAGCTTGGAGGCGTATTATCGATCCGGATTGTAGCGAAGATCTACCTCGCGACTG
>JABJCS010000557.1 GCA_018665505.1 Alphaproteobacteria bacterium | reverse complement strand
GTCGAGGCGGAAGACATTGTCGCCTTAGTGATGAAGAACAGCGCCGGCTTCCTCGACCTGATGCTGGGGGCGAGCCACATCGGTGCCGTACTGCTGCC
The DNA here is from genome assembly GCA_018665505.1 of Alphaproteobacteria bacterium. The sequence continues at coordinate 1,921 of JABJCS010000557.1, read as the reverse complement.
GATCAACTACCGCCTTGCCGCACCCGAAGTCGCCTATATCCACGACCATGCGGGGGTAAAACTACTGCTGGCGGACGAGGAGTTGGCCGAGCTAAGCGAGGGCCTGCCCAATGTGCGCACGATCAACGCCGCCGCACAGACGGACATTCGCGCGTTGGCGATCGGCGGAGATCGCCCGGACATGGTGCGCCGCACCGGCAGCGATCTCTACCGTCTGATTTATACCTCCGGCACGACAGACCGCCCGAAAGGCGTCATCCATCGCTACGATAATTTCTATTGGAAAGCGATGGATCAATCCGTGGCCTTGCAGCAATCGGCACAGGATAAGCTGCTGGTGGTGGGTCCGATGTATCATGTGGGCGGTATCGATCTGCCGGGCATCGGTGTCTTGTGGATGGGCGGCACACTGGTCATCCACCGCGATTTTGAGCCGGAAGCCGCCCTTGCGGCAATTCAGGACGAGGGCATCACCGGGGTCTGGTTTGCGCCGGTCATGACCAACATGATTCTGAACCACCCAGCGCGCGACAACTACGATGTCTCCAGCCTGAAATGGTGCATCGGCGGCGGCGAGCGCACACCCGAAACCCGCATTCGAGAATTTACCGAATTCTTCAGTCGGTCACGCTATATCGATGCCTACGGCCTGACTGAGAGTGTCGGTGGCGATACCCTGATGGAAGCAGGGATGGAGATCGAGAAGATCGGCTCCACCGGCCGCGCCATCCTGCATGTGGAAGTCGACATCCGCGACGATGACGGTCGCTCCTTGCCTTCTTGCACCGACGGCGAGATTTGCCTGCGCGGCCCGAAAATTACCGACGGATATTGGCGAGACCCGGAGCGCACCGCCGCCGCCTTCCATCCCGACGATTGGTTCCGCACCGGCGATGTCGGTCACCTCGATACCGATGGATTTCTGTTCCTGACCGACCGCAAGAAAGACATGATCATCTCCGGCGGTGAAAACATTGCGTCCTCCGAGGTCGAGCGCATCGTCTATCAAATGGAGGAGGTGCTGGAAGCCGCCATCATCGCCTTGCCCGATGCCCAATGGGGCGAACGTGTCGCCGCCGTCGTTGTACCAAAACCGGGTGCAACCATCGATCAGACAACGCTCGACACCCATTGTCGGGCCCATCTCGCCGGTTTCAAATGCCCGAAGGAACTGCATGTGGTGGAAGAGCTACCGCGCAATCCATCGGGCAAAGTGCTGAAGCGTGTACTGCGGGAGCAGCTCGGCAACTAACCCGTTTCCCGGACGCGCAGCGAGCCGGGACCCAGTTCACATATGCCCATGCCGGGAAAGACTGGATCCCGGATAACGCTAACGCATTTCCGGGAAACGAACGGGCTTCGCAATTACAATTCGCACCTGACATTCGCAATCCCCACACCTACCTCCCTCCTAACATCAAACGAAAAGGCAACGCCATGCAGCAGGGAGAAGTCGGGTTCACGCGGATGGAGAAAGTTATCTTCGGGCAATCCGCCGCGGAGGCTGTTCAAACCGAGGCTCAGCGTATCGGCGCGGAGCGGGTGTTTCTGCTGGTAAGTGGGACTTTGAACCGGGAGACCGACGAGGTCGAGAAACTGCGCCAAGCGCTCGGTAATAAATATTGCGGGACCCACGATCACATGCCCGCCCACACCCCGCGCGAAGCGGTCGTCGCCTGCGCCAATGCGATGCGCGAGGCCAAGGGCGATCTACTCGTCAGTCTCGGCGGCGGCTCGACGACGGATGGGGGCAAGGCGGTGACCATCTGCTTGAAACACGGCATCAGCGACATCGACGGCATGGAAGCGTATCGCACCGTCGTCGATGAGAACGGCAAGCGCCACTTCCCGGAATATGGCGCCCCCGATGTGCGCCAGATCGTCGTCCCCACCACGCTCTCGGCGGGCGAGGTCAACGCCC
>JABJCS010000556.1 GCA_018665505.1 Alphaproteobacteria bacterium | reverse complement strand
GTGGTGGACACACTATCGCCGCCGATCAAATGGATATCGAACTCATTTTGATCGTCCCTCAATCCAGAGACGAAACTTGCAAGCCAGTGGTCCGGTATTTCGCGCGATAACGCGATATTGAGTGTATAGGCGTGAGGTTTAGCGCCCATTCCGGCCAGATCGGACAAACTCACGCGCAATAACTTGCGGGCGATCATATCCGCAGGCTCGTCTCCGATATAATGAACACCTTCGACAATGGTGTCGGTCGTCACAATTAAGGATTGCCCCGCATCGGGTGAGATCAGCGCCGCATCGTCGGTCAGGTTGAACGCGCCCGGATACCCGGCCGCTAGCGGCGCAAAGTAGTCCGCAATCCGCTCAAACTCACCCTTTCCCATCGCCGGCATTCTCCGAAAGCCGCAGTTCACGTGCCATCCGATCCAACACACCATTTACGAAATTAGGTTCGGAGCCGCCAAAAAACGCCTGCGAGACGCCAACATACTCGTTGATGCTGAGAGGCGCGTCGATATCTGGACGATCCGTCAATTCATAGGCACCGGCGCGCAGGATCAACCGCAGCAACACTTCGATACGGTAGATACCGCGTTCCTTCTCAAGTGCGCCATCGATCAGACCGTCATAGCGTTTCCACGCTGCTGCTACTCCTTCGACGATATCGATGAAAAGTTCTTCATCGACGTTCTCCGGAGTGACGACGTCCTCGCCCTCGACGAGGCCGCTCAATCTGCGCTCTCGAAAATCGGCAATTGCTACTTCGACCGACTTATTGGCGATTTCCATTTGATAGAGGGCTTGGACGGCGGCCAGACGCGAGGCACGTCGACGAACACCTTTAGAACCGGTACGAGCCATTTCTATCGCGGGTACAGACCGAGACGATTCTTCATCGCGATCATTTCAAGGCATGTATTGGCGGCGAAGGCCCCTTTGTCCCCGCCGTCACGCGACGCACGTGCCCAAGCTTGATCACGATTTTCGCAGGTCAAGATACCGTATCCGAGCGCCAGGGAATAGCGTGTCGCCAAATCCATCAGCCCGCGCGCGCTTTCACCGCAGACGTAATCGTAGTGGGTCGTCTCTCCTCGGATCACGCAGCCAAGCGCGATATAACCGTCGAAACGGCGGCGATTGGAATCGAAATCCATCGCCCGCATACCGAATTTGATCGCCGCCGGAATCTCAAACGCGCCAGGAACGGTAAATCGCTCGAACTCGGCATTGGCTTCCTCGAGCGCCGCGATCGCGCCGACAGCCATTTCATCCGCGATATCTTCATAAAACCGCGCTTCGACGATCATGATCCGTGGCAGAGGTTTAATGTCATTCATTTTATGGACCGCTGTTCGATGACCTTCAGGCCATATCCTTCAATACCGACGATTGTCTTTACCGTATCAGACAGGAGGATCATTTCCGAGACGCCGAGATCGAGTAGGATCTGCGCGCCAACACCGTAATCCCGCAATTCGCGCTTCTGCGCGCTTTGATCCGGCGAGCGGCCCAAGGAGTGCGCTTTCACCAGATCGGCCAAATATGTCCGTCGCGGCTCGCGAATCAGCACGATCACGCCGCGCCCCTCTTTGCCGATCAGCTCCATGGAGCGATGCAGGTCACCTTCCTTACCACGGTCAATCGATCCCAACGCGTCGTCGAGAATGTTCAACGCATGCATCCGCACCATCACCGGCCCACCGTGACCAACGTCTCCCATCACAAGGGCGACATGCTCCGCATATTCTACTCGGTTAGCGTAGACATACATCTTGAAATCACCACCGAAGCGGCTCCGCAAGGTGGTGTCGGCAAGCTTCTCGATGGTCCGATCATGACGGCGTCGATAGGCGATGAGGTCGGCGATCGCGCCGATCTTCAAATTATGAAATTGAGCGAATTTGATCAGGTCCGGCAGCCGCGACATAGTGCCGTCTTCGTTCATGATTTCGCAGATCAAACCCGACGGGTTGAGACCTGCCAAACGCGCGATATCCACGGACGCTTCCGTATGCCCCGCGCGCACGAGGACACCGCCATCGCGCGCCATCAACGGAAAGATATGCCCCGGTGATACGATATCTTGCGCTTCGCTCGCAGGATCGATTGCGGCGGCAATAGTGCGCGCGCGATCCGGTGCTGAAATACCGGTCGTGACACCTTCGCGTGCCTCGATGGAGACGGTGAACGCTGTCGAGTGACGGGATTCGTTCGCCTGCGACATCAATTTCAAGCCTAGATGGTCGCAGCGCTGTTGGGTCAAGGCCAAGCAAATCAAGCCACGACCATGCATGGCCATGAAATTCACGACGTCCGGCGTCGCCATTTGTGCCGGAATTACGAGATCACCCTCGTTCTCGCGTTCCTCGTCATCCACCAGGATGAACATACGACCATTCCGCGCTTCATCTATAATATCCTCAATCGACGATAAAAAATCGAGGTCTTCGCGCGCGCGGCGAATGTCTTCCTTACTGATAGAGGCGAGGTTACTGATATCCTCGGCCATGGGCCTACTCCTTCCGGCTTTCCAATTGCCGCGCAACATATCGGGCAAGCATATCGACCTCAAGGTTCACGCGGTCACCCGCTTCAAGTGTACCGAAGGTCGTCACTTCTGCCGTGTGCGGGATCACGTTAACACCAAATCGATTGCCGTCTACTTCGTTGACCGTCAACGACACCCCATCGAGAGCGACACTCCCTTTGGATGCAATATAGGCCGCCAAGGAAGTAGGCGCCTCGAAAGTGAACCGAACGCTGTCGCCATCGATACGCCGCTCCACCACTTTGGCAACGCCGTCGACATGCCCGAACACGAGATGCCCGCCGAGCTCATCGCCGATCCGCAGGGACCGTTCTAAGTTAAGCGCCCGCCCGGCCTTCCATTCGCCGAGCGTGGTCTTCGACCAAGTTTCTTCCGACGCATCGACTTCAAAACAGCCATTGGTCAACTCCACCGCCGTCAGACACACGCCCGAACATGCGATCGACGCTCCCATGGCGATCTCGTCAATGGGATAGGACGTCTCAATCTCGATCCGGCAATCGCCGGTTCCGACAATCGACCGAATGCGACCGACATCGGTCACTAAGCCAGTGAACATATAAACTCCGCGATATGTTTAGAGAGGAACCCTAATGCGCGACCCGGTATGTTTCCAGCCTGTCGTCGCCCATGGATTGGCTTGAAATCAATTCGAATCGCCGCATTTGCGAAAGCGCGTCGACACCATAGGCAGCAACGACCGGAGTCCCATCTCCCCCCATGACACTTGCGGCGCGGAACCAAGCCATTCTATCAACCAAATTTGCACGCATCAGCGCCGCGGCCACGGCACTGCCGCCCTCCACCAAAACACGGGTTAAACCTCGGGCGCCCAAGGCTTTCAGGATCGCAATGGGCTCCGGATGATGGTCGCCGCCGACCTCAATCGGTAGTACGACCACACCGAGATCTTCATAGGCGGCGCACCTATCGGCTTCAGTTTCGGCCGAGACGGCCACCCAAGTTGGCATCTCCCGCGCCGTGCGGACGAGTTTACTGACCAACGGCAGTTGCAATCGAGTATCAATCACCACTCTGACCGGGCTGTGTTCCTCCAGTCCCGGCAGGCGGCACGTTAGCTCCGGGTCGTCGACAAGGGCGGTGCCGATACCGACGACGATGGCGTCATGGGTCATCCGCATCAGGTGACCGCAGCGCCGTGCGGCCGCGCCGGTAATCCATTGGCTCTCACCGCGATGGGTCGCAATGCGGCCGTCTAGCGTGCTGGCGGCCTTCAAGGTAACCAACGGCCTACCTTCGATGCGATGCAGGAGGAAACCAGCGTTCACTTCCGCCGCTTCGTTGGCAAACAAGTTCGTCGAAACTTCTATGCCCGCAGCCGCCAGTCGCGCAAAACCCTGCCCCGATACCCTGGGGTCCGGATCTTCAATCGCGCCGACGACCCGGACGACGCCCGCTTCGATTAACGCATCGGCACAGGGAGGCGTCCTTCCGGTATGACTACAAGGCTCTAAGGTGACATATGCAGTCGCACCTCTGGCCCGCGCTCCCGCGCGTCTCAGCGCTTCCGTCTCCGCATGGGGGCGACCGCCCGGCTGCGTCCAACCACGCCCCACCACTATTCCGTCTGGAGAAACCAAGACACACCCGACCGCCGGATTCGGGCTGACCGTACCGAGCCCCCGCCGCGCCAGGGCGAGGGCCAGCTTCATGAAGCGCCGGTCTGTGGCGTCACTCGTCTTCTTCGGCGAGTTCATCGGTGATGAACTCCTCAAAATCTTTCGCCTCGCGGAAATTCCGATAGACCGAGGCAAACCGGACATAAGCAACCTGATCCAGCGCCGCCAAGGCTTCCATCACCAACGCGCCGATCGAATCAACCTTGATCTCGCTCTCGCCGGAACTCTCGAGCCGCCGGACGATACCGTTTACGACCCGTTCCATCCGATCCGGGTCGACCGGTCGTTTGCGACACGCAATCGCCATAGACCTGGCGAGCTTATCGCGGTCGAACACTTCGCGCTGATTGTTGCGTTTCAGAACCGTAAGCTCGCGCAGCTGTACGCGTTCGAACGTGGTGAAACGGGCTCCGCAGCCGGGGCAAAACCGGCGGCGGCGAATGGCCGTATTGTCCTCTGTCGGACGGGAATCTTTCACTTGAGTGTCTTCGTGGCCGCAAAATGGACAACGCATCGGCTAT
>JABJCS010000555.1 GCA_018665505.1 Alphaproteobacteria bacterium | reverse complement strand
ATATCCATGGGCGGCGTGAATTTCGAGGACATCAAACCCGGCCTCATCGACCCGCCGCGCAGCGTCACCCCACATTTGCACCAGGTCTTTGACTTCCGCATTGGTCAAGGCGCGGGGATCCGGATCGTTCCTGCCGCCGGGCAATCCGCTTGGCGCGACCAGCTCCCAGGCTTCCCAATCGTCGCAACCTTCCGGCGCTTCGGTCAGTGGTGCCCCGCCCTCCCAGGGACGGAACCGCCGTGCCTTGCGTCCAGAATGCCCCAATTGGATGGCCGGGACCGAGTTGTGCGCTCGGATGAAATCGGCCAATCGTTTAAAATGCGGAATAAACTTATCGTCCCAAAGCCCGGTATCGCCGACGGTACCGCATCCGCGACGATCAACTTTCGTCGACTCAACGAAAACCAATCCAGCGCCACCGGCTGCGAACCGGCCGATATTCATCAGATGCCAATCGGTCGGGAATCCCTTTTCGGCCGCATATTGGTGCATCGGCGCCACAACAACGCGATTCTTCATTTCCACATCTCGGATCGTCAACGGCGTAAAGAGGAGCGGCGCGGTCATATTCAGTCTTCCCAATGAATTTCATCTGAAGCTGAAACTAGCCCGCCCCTTAGAGGCAACCAGTCCAATTGCCATCCGGCGGACATCTGTCACATTAGGCCAAACACCCGATACAAAGAGATAATCAATGCGCCTAACCGAAGCCCACTTCCCCGCGCAAACCGACGACCCCGTTTGGGAGACCACCGTCGGTGGCTTGCTGCAAAAGATTGCCGCCAAATATCCAAGCCAAGAAGCCTTGGTCGAAGTGAAGCTAAATGGGGAGCTTGGACGGCGCTGGAGCTACAGCGCATTGCTCGCCGAAAGTGAAACTTTGGCGCTGGCACTCTCGACCCGGTTCAAACCCGGCGAACACATAGTTGTCTGGTCGCCGAATTCCCCGGAATGGGTGTTGATGGAATATGCCTGTGCCCTGGCGGGCCTAATACTGGTCACCGCCAACCCCGCGTTCCAGGCGAAGGAACTGCGCTACGTGCTCGAACAGTCTGGCGCGGTCGCTCTTTTCCTCGTCGACGAGTTCCGTGGCAATCCGATGGCCGATATCGGCCATGGAGCCATTAAAGACTTAGGAGATATCCGCGAGATTATTGACCTCAACAATCGCGATGTATTATTTCGGCGCACGAATGAACATCCCCACTTACCCGACGTCTCTCCGGGAGACGCGGCACAAATTCAATACACATCCGGGACGACCGGCTTTCCCAAAGGGGCTGTCCTCAGCCATCGCGGCCTGGTCAACAACGCGCGTTTCTACGCTGCCCGCTGCGGCGTCAATCAGGAGGCGACCTGGATCAATATCATGCCTCTCTTCCATACCAGTGGGTGCGGCATGGTCACGCTTGGCTGCCTTCAGGCCGGATGCCGAATGGTTTTAGTCAGTCTCTTTGATCCGTTACGCGTCAATCGCCTGATCGAGAGCGAACGCGCAACGATTATCCTGGGTGTCCCGACGATGGTCGTGGCATTGCTGGATGCGCACGATCAGGAAACCCGCGACACGTCTTCCCTCAAAGTCGTCAGTTGCGGCGGCTCCATGGTGGCGCCGGAGCTAGTGCGCCGGGTCCAAAACACGTTCGGATGTAGCTTTTCCACACTTTATGGTCAAACCGAACATAGCCCGGTCATCACACAACATCATCTGGACGATTCAATCGACGACATCTGCAATACGGCGGGTCGACCTATCTCCCAAACGGATGTTTCCATCCGGCGTGTTGCAGACAACGCTCTCGCGGCGATCAACGAAGTCGGGGAAATTTGCGCCCGTGGCCCCAGCGCCATGATCGGTTATCACGGGAATGACGCGGCAACGACGGAAACCCTGGATCGCGATGGATGGCTACACACGGGCGACCTCGGCACCATGGATGAGCGCGGTTATGTCCGCATTACCGGGCGGGTCAAGGAAATGATCATCCGAGGTGGCGAGAATCATTTCCCGGCCGAAATAGAGAACGCACTGCTTGAACATCCCGATGTCGCGGAAGTCGCCATCATCGGCCTGCCCGACGAAAAATGGGGCGAAATTATCGCATGTTTCATCCGCACGGAAGAAAACCGCGCACTAGATAAGCAAGTCTTGCATCTCCATTGCCGTACATCCCTAGCGCCGCAAAAGACACCGGCGGTATGGTGCCAGGTCGAAACGTTCCCGCTCACGGGTTCAGGAAAAATCCGAAAATTCACACTACGCGAGGGATATTTATCGGGTCTCTATTCGGCCGTCGAATAGAGCGTCCACAGCAAATCGAAATCGTCCGCACGGTTCAGAATGCGAAATGTGAACCTTGCGAATACTTACTGACGAGGGTTTTAGCTAAATCTATACTACTAACGATCATAAAAACCGCTAAAATCAATCGAACATGGATCTATCGGGAGGCCCATCATGGCCAAAATTCAGAATTTAAATCTGACGCCAAAGCTTGTGATGATATTACTGATCTTCGGTATTCTGCCCGCAATCGCATTGTTTACCGTCTATGAAGTTGGAAAAGACACGTTAGAGAACGCCTTCCGAAAACCATTGCAGCAAATCGCCGTCGGCATCGGTGACACCATCGATCGAAACTTGTTCGAGCGTTACGGCGACGTGCAAGCGTTCGGATTGAATACAGCCGCCAAAAATCCGGAAAACTGGATGAGGCAGACGGACGACAACCCGCTCGTCTCCTCAATGAATGGCTATATGACCGGTTATGGCATTTACCGGCTAATGCTATTGCTCGACTTGGAAGGCAATGTCCTGGCCGTCAATACGGTCAATCATAAAGGCGACCCTCTCGATACCCAGAAAGTGTCCAAAATAAATTTCGCTGAAGCTTCCTGGTTCAAGAAAGCAGTCGAGGGAGATTTCCTCGAAGGAACCAACGGGTTTTCCGGTACGACCGTCGAACAGCCGCAGAACCTTCCATTGATCGGAGAATTGTACGGTGACGACGGATACATCATTCCATTCGTTGCTCCGGTCAAAAACGCCGATGGAGTCCCCATGGCGATCTGGGCGAACTTCGCTGATTTTGGACTCGTCGAGGAAATTGTCGAGACATTCTACAACGGCCTCGCGGCAGAAAATAAAGCGAATGCGGAAATCACAATTCTAGACCCGGTGGGCCGAATCATTGTCGACTACGACCCGAAGGGCCAAGGATGGACGAAATATAAACGTAATCCCGATGTCATCGGCAAATTCAATCTCGCCGAGGCCGGTGTCGGTGCTGCGCAAAAAGCGGTCGCCGGTGAATCCGGATCACTCGATGCGATCCATGCCCGCAAAAAAATCGAGCAAGCCGCCGGCTATTCCAAAACTGACGGTGCGTACGACTATACCGGTCTCGATTGGTCGATTCTCGTTCGTATCCCGACCGATGAAGTCTACGTGGCGATTTCGACGCAAGAGCTCATCATGGAAATCGCGATTCTGATTAGCGCGGCGGTTATTCTCATCCTTGGTATCTTCATCGGCCGCGCAGCGGTGAAGCCCATTCAGGGCATGACCGAGACGATGACTAAACTGTCCGACGGCGATAAATCCGTCGATATTCCCGCCACCGATAAAGGCGACGAGATCGGCGAAATGGCCAAGGCCGTCCTCGTTTTCAAGGAAAACATGATCAAGGCGGATGAAATCAGGGCCGAGCAAGAAAAGGAACAGCAAGTAAGGCTGGAGCGGGTTGAAAGCGTCGAAGCCATTCTCGTGGATTTCGAAGGCCGGGCCGGCAGCATGATCGACACCGTCCGGAACGCATCCGAAGATATTCGCGAAACCGCGCTCGAAGGCACGTCAGCGCAGAACGAGACCGGCAGCCGTACATTCGATGTCGCCATTTCCTCCGAACGTACACATGATAATATCAACAGCGCCGCGGCGGCGGCGGAGGAGCTCTCCAGCTCCATCCGGGAGATCGCCAGCCAAGTCGCGGATTCGACAACCATAGCGACAACCGCGGTGCGGGAGACCGAAGATGCGCATCAGCGTATTCGCGGGCTTTCCGATGCCAGCCAGCGGATCGGCGACATCGTAGGATTGATCAGTGAAATCGCCGATCAAACCAATCTCTTGGCGCTGAATGCCACCATCGAGGCGGCTCGGGCGGGAGACGCCGGCAAGGGCTTTGCCGTCGTTGCCGCCGAAGTGAAGAACCTCGCAAGTCAGACCGCCAAGGCAACCGAGGAAATATCGACCCAAGTGACGGCCATCCAGGACGAAGTCGGCGCGGCGGTCAGTTCGGTCGATAAGATTAACGACACCATGGAGAAAATTAACCAAGTCTCGACAGGGATTTCCGCCGCCGTGGAGGAGCAAAGCGCCGCGACACAGGAAATCGCCCGGACGACCGAAACTGTCAGTGAAGATGCGCGGCAGGTGCTGGAAAGTATCGCTGAAATGACGCGTTCTTCCGCTCAATCCAGCGGTAAGTCCATCGGTATTTTATGGTCGTCGGAAGACTTGGAGGGCACGATCGGGGATTTCGGCCGGAACCTCGAAGAATTCCTGACCTCTGCTCGGTCCGTGTAACGAAGATCGGAGACAACGCATGCCGCAACACGACGGATCGAGCAGGCGATGACATATGTCATCGTTCAAGTATCGGACACGCATCTAAGTCCGACCCATGCCTATTTCGACGACAATTGGCAAACTTTCGTCGATGAGATGCAGGCGCTCCGACCGGACCTTGTCATCAACACCGGGGATTTTTCCTTCAATGGCCCCGACGTTGAGGGTGATATTCAATATGCGCATCAAGAAGCCGAACGGCTGGGCCTTCCCTACCTCACCATTCCCGGCAATCACGATGTGGGCGAGCCCGGCGACAATCCGCGCTTAAAGCAACCGGTCAATAATGCCCGCCTGAATACGTGGAAGAGTTATTTCGGCGACGACCGATTTATTAAGGACATCGAGGGCTGGCGGCTCATCGGTATCAATAGCGAATTGCTGGGCAGCAATCTCGGCGCAGAGCATCGACAATGGGATTTCCTCGAGGACGCCCTTGCCGATTCAGACGGACGGACACTCGGTCTCTATAGTCACAAGCCGCTCT
>JABJCS010000554.1 GCA_018665505.1 Alphaproteobacteria bacterium | reverse complement strand
GAAGCGGCATATGAAATTCGTCTAAACAATTCCAAACGAGAAAAGATAACGGTCGAAGTCTGGGAAAACATGGTCGGAGAATGGCGCATCCTGTCCGAATTCCTGCCACATGAGCGCGATACCGACCGCCGCGTGAAATGGCATATCGAAGTGCCCGCCGAAGGGGAAGCCGTTCTACAATATCGCGTCCGCTCGAAATTTTGGTAGGTTCGAGTCCAGCTTTCAATCCCGTCGTTTACCGGAAACGCCGCAGCGTTTTCCGGGATCCAGCCGAGCTTGGTCGGACGGTGCCAAACTGGGCCCCGGCTCTCCGGTCGAGAAATGGTTGTCGAGTTCAGTCGCTACTATCAGACAGCGAGAGTTGTTCCGGGGCGTCGATTTCTTCGGCTTCGCCGTCAATCAGCGCATCCGCCTCATTTTCGATCACCTGGAATCCCGGTAATTGGTTCGGTAGTTTTTTGCCGTCGGTACGCACACCCAGCTTCTCTAAATTGCGGGTTGCGGGCAGCAGGCTGCGATTGATCGAGCTCAGCCATTTCCCGTAATTCGTCGAAGCTGTCTTCAGGCCCCGACCGACACTCGCAGCGTGTTGGATCATGGTTGCCGTTCGCTCCAACAAGACTCGCGTGGCGTCGATGATCTTCTCCTGGTTCTCCGCCTGTTGGCCGAGGTCGATCTCGACCCGCGCAAAAGCGATGATGGCGAGTAGGCCCGTCGGTCCGACGACGGTAATGCCGCGCTTGGCTGCCTCTGAAGTGAAGTCCGGATCTATGTCCGTGACTTTCTCGACCGCCCCTTCGTTCGGCAGGTACATCACATTCAAGACCCGGCGGATTTCGCTCGACTTTCCGGCGCGGCGGTAATCGGCCAGGATCGCATTGCGATACTCCCGTCCTGCCAGCGAGCGTAAATGTTCGCGCATGGTGCGGCGTAATTTCTCTCCGACGGCCTCTGCCTCTTCGTCGCTGTTGGCAGCGGCCAGTTCGAACAGAAATTTTGACGCCTTGCAATCAATCACCAGCACCGAATCGTAGGGCAGGAATACGACCGCGTCGGGCCGCACCCGGCTGCCGTCCTCTCCCTCGAGCGAGAGTTGAGTGAGGAAATCGCGGCCGGATTTCAGGCCGAAGGATTTTAAGCTGTTTTCCAATCCGATTTCGGCGAACTGCCCAGCGCCACCGGGACTCGAGAGCGCTTTCTGAACCGTCTCTACGACCTCGTCATTGCGCATGACCCGGTCGTTAAGACTCACTACCGAATTGGAGACGGTTTCGAATTGTTTGAATAGTTCCTCGGTCGCCTTCTTGACCCGTTTCTCCGAGTCTTCCTTGGCGGCGGTGTTCTCGCGCTTGTGATCTTCGAGAAGTTTGTTTGAAAGCTTCGCAGCGCTTTCCGCTAGGGCCGCGTTGGCGCCATCCATGAATTTCTTCTGCGCCTCTTCCCAATCTTTCAGCTTGGCGTTTTGGAGTTCGATCTCCTTCTTCTGGACTTGTACCTCGGTCAGTAAGTCCTTCTCGGATTCCCGCAATTTGTGCAGCTCTGACGTTGCTTGGTCGAACTGCTGTCGAATCTCGCTAAGCCGCGTATCTGATTCGGCGGTCCGGCGGGCGTCTTCGGTAGCGCCGGTCTGAAGTGCCGCGATTTCCGCGCGCGCCTCAGCGAGTTCCGATTCGGCCTTTTGCGTTGCTTCGGACTGAGTTTTTGATTTGATTGACAGAAAGATGGCGGCGCAGGTGGCGGCCACGGTAACGGCGATGGCGATGACTAGGGGTGCATCCATGGGATGGGCTCGAATTCCTCGGGACTTGACGATGCTTCGGATGAATCATACCTACGGGTGATCACTAACAGATTCGCGACAATTTGCCCATGGCGGTCCTGCCCATCATCACTGCGCCCGACAAGCGCCTGAAGGTTAAATCCGAGCCGGTCGAGCGCGTCGACGCGGAGCTTGCGGCGTTAATGGACGACATGCTGGAGACGATGTATCTGGCACCGGGCGTCGGTCTGGCTGCCCCACAGGTCGGCGTCACCAAGCGCATCATTGTCATCGATGTGGGTAAGAGTGAGGAAGAGCGCGAGCCACTCCGCATGGCCAACCCGGAGATAGTTTGGGAATCCGAAGATTGGTCCGTCTACGAGGAAGGCTGTCTGTCGCTGCCCGAGTATTACGCCGATGTCGAACGGCCGGAACAAGTCCGGGTCAAATATATCGACCAGACGAATACGGAACGTGAACTTGAAGCGGAAGGTTTGTTGGCGACCTGTATCCAGCATGAAATCGATCACCTCGAAGGCGTGCTTTTCGTCGATCATCTGACATCGATCAAACGCGGCATGATCCTGCGAAAGCTGCAGAAGGCCAAAAAGATGAAGGCGTCGGCGGAATAACGCCTTGTCCTCCCTAGACCCGATTTTCATTCGCCCCGCCGAATCGGACACGACCGACTGGGCGTCGGTTCTGGCATTGGTGCTGAAGGCCTTCGCCTATATGGAAGGCCGGATCGATCCACCATCTTCGGCCAATCGGCTCACGCAAGAGGATATGGCGGCACAGGCGGAGTCGGGCGTCGTGTTGCTGGCGGAGGACGATACCGGTCTCGTCGGATGTGTCTTCCTGACACCAAAAGCGGACGTCATGTATCTCGGCAAATTGGCGGTACACCCATCACGCCAAGGCGAGGGCATCGGACGTCGTTTGTTCGAAGCTAGTGTCGCTGCGGCGAAAGCACAAAAATTTGCGGAGATCGAATTGCAGGCCCGTGTTGAATTGATAGAGAATCATACGGCCTTTACCGCCTTGGGGTTCCGCGAGACCGGTCGCACCGCGCATGATGGATACGATCGACCGACATCGGTTACCATGAGGTGCCGGCTATGACGCGCTTGAAACTCGCCTATATGGGCACGCCCGATTTCGCGGTACCGAGCTTGGCAGCACTGGTCGAGGCAGGGCACGAGGTCGCGGCGGTCTACTCGCAACCGCCACGCCGCGCTGGGCGGGGGCAGAAGGAGCGCCCTTCGCCGGTCCATGCCTGGGCGGAGGAACACGGTTTGCCTGTCCGCACGCCGCGCACCCTTCGGGATGAAGGGGCGCAGGCGGAATTTGCGGCACTCGATTTAGATGCGGCGATCGTCGCGGCTTATGGTTTGATCCTACCGCTGCCGGTGTTGGAAGCACCCCGGCTCGGCTGCATTAATGTTCACGCTTCGCTATTGCCTCGCTGGCGGGGGGCGGCGCCCATTCAGCGCGCGATCCTCGCGGGCGATACGGAGACCGGCATCTCAATCATGATGATGGAGGAAGGCCTCGATACCGGTCCCGTTCTACGGATGGAATCCTTGCCCATCGGGCCGGAGACGACGGCGGGCGAATTGCATGATGCTTTGGCGGCGCTCGGTGGCCGTATGATCGCGCCGGTGCTGGCGGATTTTGAGGCCGGGCACATCGTACCGGAGCCGCAGGATGATGCGGGCACGACCTACGCCAAAAAAACTGAGAAATCTGAAGCCAGGATCGACTGGTCGGAGGAGGCGTCGATGGTCGCGCGCCGCATTCACGCCTTCGCCCCGTGGCCGGGCGCTTGGTTTACACTTGGGGGTGAGCGTGTGAAGGCGTTGGCCGCGCGAATTGAGCCCGGTGACGGCGCGCCCGGCGCGGTTTTGGACGACACGCTTCGGGTTGCTTGCGGGAGTAGTGCGGTGCGGCTCCTCCGTCTGCAACGGGAAGGTAAGAAGCCGGCGGCGGCGGCGGATTTCCTGCGCGGGCGTAGCGTGGCGACAGGAACCGTTCTCGAATGACCCGCTGGAAACTCATCATCGAATATGATGGCGGCCCGTTCGTCGGATGGCAGCGCCAGGCCAACGGCCCGTCGGTCCAAGCGGCTTTGGAAGACGCGGTCTTTCGCTTCACACAGGAAGAAGCACTCGTGCAGGGAGCCGGGCGCACCGACTCAGGCGTGCACGCCATGGGTCAGGTGGCTCATGTGGATATCGAAAAAGACGTCGATGGGGACACGGTACGCGACGCGATAAATTTTCATCTGAAACCGAACCCGGTCTCGGTCCTATCAGCGCAGGCGGTCGACGGCGCGTTTCACGCACGGTTCTCGGCGACCCGACGCGCGTATCTCTATCGCATTCTAGATCGCCGCCCACCGCCCGCGATTAAAGCCGGGCGGGTTTGGCATGTGGCGCGGTGGCTCGACGCCGACGCCATGCATGAGGCCGCCCAAACCTTGATCGGGCATCATGATTTCACCAGTTTTCGCGCGAAAGACTGCCAGGCCGACTCACCAATGCGTACGCTGGACCGACTGGACGTGCGCCGGGTCGGCGACGAAATTCACATCGATACGGAGGCCCGGTCATTTCTATATCACCAGGTTCGGAATTTCACAGGAACGCTGAAACGGGTTGGTGACGGTAAGTGGTCACCGCGCGATGTCCGCTCAGCGTTGGAGGCCTGCGACCGTGCGGCGGCGGGTGAGACGGCCCCGGCAGACGGCCTGTATTTGATGGAAGTCGGTTACGAGCCGCTTGGCTGAATCAGCGCCGCGTGATGGGTCCCCATCAGGAGTTGGTAGAGAAACATTTTTATCATCGCGATGGCGAGCGCTGGCATTGTGCGCAACTCCAATGTGCTGCGCAGAATGTGGATATGGTAGAGCACGACGGTGCAGACCGCGACCACGGTGAGTATTCGCGCCGGCGAGCCGGTCAACCCAAGCGCCCAGGTTGCGATGAAGACCGCGAGCCAAATCGCTACCTGAATCACCATCGACCAGTTATAGGCCGCGAGATAACGGAAATAATGTTCCTGGCGGTCGATCACGCGGACCACACGGAACATCACGACCGGCCACATTGTCCAGATCAGCACGTAGAACACGGTGTGCAGCAATCCGATCTGCAAGCCGCTACGGGTGCTGTTAAGCGATTCCGGTGCCAGCAACAGCAGGAACAAGTAGAAGGGCAAGGCGGTGAAGACCGCCCGGAAGGAATGCAGCGCATCTTCCGCACTGCCGTCGAAAGTGGAGAGAGCGTTCGGGTCCCGCAGGAAAAGCCGCCATGCCGCCCAGATATTATCGTTTGGTGTTTTCATGACAGCCGGCCGAACATCACGCCCTGGACGATTTCGTGCAGGATGAAATCGGCAACGGTGAGGCCGATCGCGACACCAATTGTGATGCTCAAGGCCGTGTGAGCAATGAACACATGATAGGCGAGCACGCCAAGCAGGGCGCCCACCATGATCAAAGCGGCGAAGCCATCGGGTATCGGCAAGAGGGTTGTCACTAAGACAGCGATAAAAAACAGCCCGGCTCCGACGGCGCTCATCCAATTGTAGGCAACAATGTAGAGCGTAAATTTTTCACTCCGGTCGAGTACCGGAAGGACATGGCCGATGATGAGCGGCCACAGAACCCAGGCGATGATATAGAACTCCAACACGATCAACACGATGGCCGGCAGGCTGCGCGAGGAATCGAATTCAATCACCCCCATCGCGGTCATCACAAGATAGATCGGCAAGACCAAGATTGCGGCGAAGAAAGATTTCCAGAACCCGGCAACCGAGTCGTCGAACAGCGCCACGGCTCCCCAGTCTCCGAGCAATAGCCGCCAAGCACCATATAGGCCTTCGAATATTTCTTGTTTTGTGATCATTTCCGGTGGAAATACGCTTCCAACATTTCGAGATAAATCTCGCTGAGTTT
>JABJCS010000553.1 GCA_018665505.1 Alphaproteobacteria bacterium | reverse complement strand
GTCCCACAGCACCCCCCGATGATGTTGACCAGACCTTCTTCGGCCCACTCACGCACGAAACCCGCCGTCGCCTCCGCCTGCTCGTCATATTCACCAAATTCATTGGGCAAGCCGGCATTCGGATAGGCACAGATATAAGTGTCGGCCACCCGCGCGAGTTCCGCGAGATAAGGGCGCATCTCTTGCGCCCCCAACGAGCAGTTTAATCCAATCGTTAGCGGCTGGGCGTGGCGGACCGAGTTCCAAAACGCTTCAGGCGTCTGCCCGGTCAGGGTCCGGCCCGACAAATCAGTGATCGTGCCCGAGATCATGATCGGCCGTCGTTCGCCGGTCTCCTCAAACAATTCCTCCAAGCCAAAAATGCACGACTTGGCATTCAAGGTGTCGAATATGGTCTCGATCAAAAACAGGTCGACGCCGCCAGAGAGCAACGAACGTGCGGCCTGCTTGTAGGCGTCCTTCAAGGTGTCAAAATCAATGGCCCGATATCCCGGGTCATTTACATCAGGTGATATCGATGTGGTCCGGTTGGTCGGGCCAATGGCACCAGCGACCCAGCACGTTCGTCCGGGCTCACGTGCCATGCGATCGTCGCAGGCGGCCCGAGCCAGCCGCGCACCTTCGAAGTTAATCGCCTCGACATGCTCTTCCATGCCGTAATCGGCCTGGGAGATGGTTGTCGCGTTGAACGTGTTGGTGGCAACAATATCTGCACCCGCCGCCAGAAAACTCCCGTGAATGTCACGGATAATTTCCGGGGCGGTCAGATTGAGAATGTCGTTATTGCCGGTCAGATCATTGCTCTGTCCCTTGAAACGCGCGCCGTGATAATCCCGGGACGACAGTTTGAGAGCCTGGATCTCCGTCCCCATCGCGCCGTCGAGAACAAGGATACGTTCCGCCAGGGCCGTTTCAAGGTTTTGCACCGTGGTCATCGCGCGTCCTCCGTTGCTTGAGGCTCGCTCTGGGTCGAACGAACCCCCAAATTTTCACAAACGGCCTGGGTAAGAGCGGCACGGTTGAGCGTATAGAAATGAAATTTCCTCACCCCGTCAGCCTGCAAGTCGATGCATTGCTGACTGGCGATATCGATCGCCACCTGGCGACGATCAAAGGGGTTGTCCTCCATCCCGGCAAACGCATCGGCCAGAGATTTCGGCAGGCTGGCGCCACACATGGCCGAAAAGCGGCACATGCTGGTGAAATTTCCAACCGGGATGATACCGGGCACCAGCGGTGCAGATATTCCCGCATCGGCGACCCGGTCGCGGAAGCGCAGAAACAAATCATTGTCGAAAAAGAACTGGGTGATCGCCTGGGTCGCACCGGCGTCAATTTTCCGCTTCAAATTGTCGAGATCGAATTCCGCACTTTCCGCTTGCGGGTGGGTCTCGGGATAGGCCGCGACGGAAATTTCAAAATCAGCCACGTCGCGCAGACCTGCGACCAGATCCGTCGCATAGGCATAGCCATCCATCTGGGGAACATAGGTCTCCTCCCCCTCGGGCGGATCGCCGCGCAGCGCGACGATGTGACGTACGCCGGCATTCCAGTATTCCCGGGCAACGTCGTCGATTTCCGAGCGGCTCGCGCTGACACAGGTCAAATGGGCCGCGGCGTCGAGGCCCACCTCTCCCACGATCCGCGACACCGTCGCGTGGGTCCGCTCGCGGGTTGACCCTCCAGCACCATAGGTCACGGATACAAAATCCGGGGCCAGCGGGGCCAGTGCACAAATCGAATCCCAAAGCGTCTCTTCCATTGCCGGTGTCTTGGGTGGGAAGAATTCGAAACTTACCGAAGGTCGGTTTTCTGCAACGCCGTTCATCAGGAAACACCCCCAAACGGCGCAGCAGCAGGATTCAGTTCATGAATTTCTGTGGAAAGACGGGTCTTCCAGATACAAACTGTAAGTTGTTTCCCCGGCAGAGTTCGCGACTCAACCGTTTCGAGTCCCACTTCGGCCCCCCACTCTTCAATATCGGCCACGCGAAATCCGAGACGCCGATGGGCATGCTCATCCCGCAGCGCTTCCATCTCATGTTGCTCAAAATCAACGATGACAAACTGGCCGCCGGGCTTGAGTACCCGTGACGCTTCGCGAAATACGTCCTGCGGCCGGTCGGCGAGATGCAAAACCATATGTGAAACCACAAGATCGAACCCGCCGTCTTTAAAAGGAAGGTCGTACATGTCGGCCTGGCGAACGCTGCAGTTCTGGTAATTTGAAGTGGAGAGGTTGGTTCGGGCGACAGCAAGCATGTCACGTGACAGATCCACACCGATCGCTTCACGCGCGCGGTCGCCCATCAGTTGGAGCATACGTCCGGTTCCGGTCCCAATATCCAGGATCGATTCGACCGGCGCGGCGCCCAACATCTCTGTAAGTGCTTGTTCAACCTCGGTTTCGTCCACATGCAGAGCACGAATGCTGTCCCAACGCGCAGCGTTCTCCCGAAAATAGGTATCCGAACGCACGGCGCGTTCCTGTTTGATATTCTCTAAACGCTGGAGATCACGGGTGATCGTCGGGTCGTCATGACGGACCTGATCGAGAAGAAAACGTACGATATCCGCGGGAACACCGTTCGTCGGAAGATGAAAATACGCCCAGCTACCCTCCTGATAACGTTCCAGGAGACGAGCATCACACAATAATTTCAAATGACGAGACACTCCGGGCTGGCTTTGCCCAAGCACACTCGTCAATTCGCGAACCGTGAGATCACCCCCGGCACAAAGCGCCAGGATTCGAAGCCTGTTAGGCTCTCCTGCGGCGCGTAAGACTGACAACATCTGATCCAAAGGGCGTTTCCACTTAAATGGCAGGCGCACATTCCGACGACTCGGGAACCCGAGGCACCACCGTACGGGATGAAGATATAAACAT
>JABJCS010000552.1 GCA_018665505.1 Alphaproteobacteria bacterium | reverse complement strand
TCGGGCGCGAGCGCCGGGCCCGACGCGGCCGTCCGCCGTCCGCTTCAGGCAAATCCGGCGGCAAGCCGGCACTGGCGAAAGACGCCGACACCATCGCGCTCGAACGCGCGCTGACAAACGGCATCGGGGTCAAGGTCGACATCACCTTCGACGGCACCGGCGGCAGCGTGCGCATCGATTACACATCGCTCGAACAGCTCGACGATCTCGTCGAACGCCTGATGGGCAACGGCCCGCGCGTCGCCGGCAGCACAGAGACGTCGGCGTCGGAGAATTTGGGCTTCGGGCGCCGCGAGGGGGACGGGGAGTAGGGGGGGTTGAGCTTCGGCGCCTCCCGCACGGTTCACTATCCCAGGGTTTTGTTTTGTCCGAATGCGATCGTTCTCTCAGGACAAGGCGACGAGTTCCGCCGCTTTTTGTGCGATCTGGCCATCCAGTTTGTCCCGTTCGGCGCGCCATCTGACGATGTAATCTTCGATCTCTTGCTTTCTTTTCGGATCTTGCTCGATTGCCGCCCCCAGGGGTTTGGTGCCACTCATATTGATCCGCCCTTATCCGGTGGCTATCCTCGAAGCATAATTGTTTGTCCAGGGGGATGACGATGAGAGCGATACTGATCCTGGCGACATTGGCGACATTCCTGGCCTTGACCGCAAAGGCGGGCGCGGGGGAGCCTCCTGCCGTCACCCGTTTTGACGGGGTGTGGGATTCTTACGGTGGAATTTCATGCCGCAGGGGCACCGCGAATCCCGAGGCGTTAACGATCCGCAACGGTACGGTTACCGGCACCATTGATACGACAGACAATGGCAATCGGATGGTCGGCAAGATTGACGCATTTGGACGCATGATCGTCTACGTCAATGGCACCTATACGATCATGACCTTCAAGGCGACGTTGATCGGTCACGAAGGCTATGGACCTGCAGAAGCAATCGGAGACGATGTGGATTGCACCGGCGCATGGGCACTGAGGCGCCGCGCAGACCCGTCAATCAAGGATCTACACCGTACCGGCGACGGTGCGACGGCACGCATTAGCCCGGATTTCGTATCGCGCGCCTTGTCCTGGAACGGACAGCGCGAATTTGAAAAGTTGTATGAAGTCTTCACCCGACGCGCCGAAAATGACCGGCTGAAATCCCTAATGTCACGATGAATCAATGCCGGGGACGATTTTGATCGTGCAGACTATGCCCACCAGATCATTAACGAGGGCCTGAGTGCGCGCATCGACTGCACATCGCCCGAACAGCTTGACGATGTGGTCGAACGCCTGATGGGCAACGGCCCGCTCGGACCAAAAGGGGATATTACGTTGCGCCAGCATCTATACTTCATAGCGGCGCCGGGAGTTGGCAGTCGCCTGGGGTTTTGAAATGCCGGCAGAACCGTCCACCCATGATAGATTTTTTGTGAAATCGAGTAGCTTCAATCTTGTCAACCGGGGGCGGTAATTCTTGAAGGCACGAAACAGATGGCTTGCTGCAGTTTTATCCCTGGTGGGCATTGGAATTGGTCAGCTCTACTGTGGACGGATAAGACGCGCGGGTGCGTTAATTTTGCTATATGCGCTCGCACTTTTGTTTTTCGATAACGTTTTTTCTCTCTCTTCTTCGGTAGGATTCTATCTTTCGTTTCTCTTGTTTACGGTGATTTTTCTGATCGCCTGCGCCGTCGATTCCTGGCGAATTGCACGACGCATCGAAAGTATCCAGATCAGATGGTTTAACCGTTGGTACATATATCTTGGTCTCTTCCTCGTCATCTCAAGCTTGGGCAACTTGGGCATCCGGGGGATGGAAACAAAGTGGAGATCGTTTTACGCCGCCAATGAATCAATGGAACCCACACTGACTTTCGGCGAGCGTTGGTTCGCGAAGATGGCTGTTTCACCGACCGAACCACCGCCCCGTGGCACAGTTATCGTTTTGAGAAACCCGCGCCGCCCTGATCAAGATTGGGTCAGAAGATTGATCGGGTTGCCCGGCGACACGATTCAGTTGGTCTATGGAAAGCTATATGTGAACGGAAGCGCGGCGGAACGACGTGAGATACAGCGAACAACAGATGGGCGCATTCAATATCAGGAGATTCTCCCGAGTGGTCATTCACATTCGATTTTCGAATATTCCGATGGAATGAGCACGGATCGCACACCAGTTTTTAGAGTGCCACACGGTCATGTATTCGTCTTGGGAGACAATCGAGACCGGTCGAAGGACAGCCGGCACCCGGAATTGGGAACGGTTCCAATTGCAAATATAAAAGGCTTTCCGGAAGTTATTTACTGGTCGGGTGATCGGAAGCGGATTGGCAGAGAAATCCACTGAGGCTCAATTCATCTTTCCGGATATCAATTCGAGATCAGGAATTCCGGGTAATCGGACAACCGGCATCATCGACATGTCCGCTTCCGGGCCAATGCAGAACTGACACGGCTCTTCCCGCCGATCCCTGCGACCGCCGACCTACGCCTCCGCGTTCAGCACCTCCGGCACCTTCGGGGGTGACATCGGCGGGCGGTAGAAGCGCTTGCCGGGCGCGTCGCAGACAACATTGATTCTGATGCCTGCCCAGTGTGTATAAAAAAACCCTATCGGCGGAGAGCTTTATGCTCTGGCGCCGATAGGGTGGATCGCGTGTCCAGGCGAAATGCTGCTTAGGAATCGCCCACCAGTTTGGCGGCCTTCAGCATCTGCTTCGGAACGGCAAGCTTAAGCCGCTTCATCGTCGAAGAATTCAGAACCAGGATCGGCTTCGGATCGCGGCCGACCGGCGTCTGCGCCACGGTTTTTCCGTCACGGACGACGGAAATCACGCGTTCTGCCAGCATTCTGCCGAGTTTCCGGTCATCGGCGGCCATACTCGCCAGGGCACCGTATTCAACCGGTTTCTTGTTCAGGCTGAAGATCGGGCGGTTGCCGGCGGCCTTCACGGCCGACTGGAACTTCGCCTTGTCGTCATAAAGACCGGCCTGGTTGCCGAGAAGAAAACCCTGGGCGTCTTTGGCAGCGGCGATCACACCGCCAACGCCTTCGCCTTTTGCCACTTCATGAAACGTGCATTCGAGAAAGAGTTTCTCGCAGGCCGCTTTGGCGCCCTTCGAATCAATCGGGCCGCCGGGGTGGCCTTTCTGGGTGATCACGGCGATGCGGGTTGCATCCGGCGCGATGGCAACGAACGTTTCCATCACCAGGGTATGGTCGAGGAAATACGTCACCCCGGTCACATTGCCCTCCGGCGCGTCCATGTTTTGCCCCACGCCCAGGGTCGGCGGATGGTTGCCGCCGCCGATGAAGGCGGGGACGGATGTTTTGTTTTTCGCCAGCCATTTCGAACCGCTGGACCGCAGAACGACGATGCCTTTATGCTTCGACGTTAATTCGCCGACTGCCTTGGTCACTGCACCGGCGTCCGGCAGTTCCTTGCGCACCTCGAGGGAGAATTCCGGCGCCGCTTTGCTCATATGTTCGCGGAATCCGGCAATGACACGGTTGGCCATGCCGGATTTGCCCATCCAGACCACGCCGACACTGTCGGTCGCGGTGGCGACATTATCCGCCGCGGCGGCAACGCCGGGGGTCAGCGCATAACAGGCCAAGGCGGCCAAAATTGCTCTTTTCATACTATTTCTCCATTTCATTTGTAGATCAAATAAATCTTTTGTTAACCAGCATGAAACGATTTCTTCATGACTGTCGGTTAATGTTATAACGCGCCCTAAAAGATCGATAATTCTCTAAAAAACGGTTAAGTCCGGGAACTTGTATGTTTGACCGCCTAAGAATTTCCGTGAGAATCGCAACGGTTCTCGCGATCGTGCTGACGCTATTACTTGTCGTCGGCGGAACCGGCATATGGACCGCCAACCAAATGGGGGCCAGCGTAGATGAGCTCCGCAATCTGGATACCGTCTCGTCGGTCGTCGAGGGTGCGCGATCTGCAACCATTGCCTATGCGACCGCGCCGTCGAAAGAGCGCGCGGCGAAGGCCGACGAGGGCCTGAAATCGCTGGGCGCCGCGCTTGAAGGCGCCGACAAGCCGTTGCTGCTCGATAAGGCGCGGGGCATGAGCGAGCAGTTTTCGAAGCTTACGTCCGCCGACCGGGACGTCGACAGTTCCGTCAAGGCAATCGATAAGACGCTGAACGATGTCGCCGCGGCCGTTCAGGCGGCGGTCAAAAGGATGGATGCCACTGTTGCCGAACAGAATGCAAATGCGGAGCGCTTGAACGCAAGCGCGACGGAGGCCAGGCGCCAGGAAATTCCTTTTGCTGCACTCTCCCGCGCTGTCCTTATATTTCAGCGGGACGTCAACAGATTTGCGGGCACGTCGCAGAAAAAGGATCGTGACGCCCTTGTGGAATCGCAAAAACTGCTGAGCGATAGCGTCGGCGCGGTCATCGGCGACGGTAAATCGGATGAAGCGGCAAAAGCCGTGCTGGCAAGGCTTGTTCGAGTGAACAAGGCCGTGTCGGGAATAATGGGGCAGTGGTTCACGCTCAAAACCACGGCAGGGTCGCCGCCCGCCCGGACCGCGGCGGCGGAAGTACGTGTGCTGCGTGGTGCATCCATGTTGGCGAAGACCGCCGACAAACTCCTGGCAATCCAACAGCAGGGCGCACGCGAGGCTATCGCAAAGGCCGCCGAACTTGCAAAGACCGTCGCCACGATCCGCGCCGGAACACTGAACCTGCGCGATCTATCAACAGAGGTTCTGAAACTCAACCTCAGCACGACGCTGTATGTTCAAAAGCGCGATGACAAAATTGCGCGGGCGCTTGAGGCGTCAGCGAGCAGCCTGCTTGCGCGTGCGGAAAAGCTAGAGGATGCGGATGCAAAGGAGGCATTCACCGGCCTCAATTTGCTCCTGACGGAGATCGCCGGAACGCGGACCGCCTTCGAAGCCCGGGCGGTAGCCCTGTCCAATCTGAATGCGATGACCGTCGAACTTTCGCAGCATTTTCAGGAAAGCGCCGATCGCGTCAACACGGCGATCGAATCGACCGGGCGCATCTCCATCATTGCGATGGCGATCACGGTGGTGGCCGCTTTGATTCTGGCGATCGCAGTCGGCTGGCGCATCGCCGGATCGATCCGCCGCCAGATCAAATCTATCTGTGACGAGATGCAATTCCTGATCGATGGAGAAAACGACCGCCAGCTTCCCAAATTCGCCGCGAACACCGAACCGGGCGAGATGTCGGTCGCGCTCGAGGATTTCCAGAACAACGCGCGACGCATGGATGAACTTGCCGCGGAAAAGGAAACCGCCGACGAAGCATCGGCCGCCGCGCGTGCGAAAATGATGACCGAAATCGGAGAAGCTTTCGGTGCGGTCGTCGATCGCGCGGTTGACGGCGACTTCAGCGCGCGCGTCCCTACGGACTACGACGACGATGCGCTCAATCAGCTTGCCGCCGGCGTCAACCGTTTGCTTGAGACGGTTGACGCCGGCATCGCCGAGACCGGCCGCGTGATCCGCCACATGTCGGAGGGCGATCTGACCGAAGCGATGCAGGGCAAATTCAAAGGCGCCTTTGCCGAGTTGCAGACGTCGGTCAATACGACCATTGAACATGTTGCGAAACTGGTGGGCGAGATCCAGGCTGCGGCGGGATCCATGCGCACCGGCACAAGCGGCATCGCGACGTCAGGCGCGGACTTGTCCGACCGGTCGGCGAAGCAGGCCGAGACACTGGAACAGACGGCCTCGTCGATGGAAGAGGTCCAGACAAAGATCAGCGCTAATTCCCAAAGCGCGGAGGAAGCGCAATCGGTGTCGATGGAAGCGTCCAAGCGTGCGGCGCACGGCAGCGAAGTTACGCAGCAGGCGATCGAAGCCGTGTCCAGGATCGAGGAAAGCTCGACCAGTATCTCCGAGATTATCTTGATGATTGATGAAATCGCCAAGCAGACGAACCTCCTGGCGCTCAACGCCGC
>JABJCS010000551.1 GCA_018665505.1 Alphaproteobacteria bacterium | reverse complement strand
TTCGGTTCCATCTGTACCGGGTAAGGTACATCTTCAAGCTTTGGCGGGCGAACGAAGGTCGCCGCCATTTTACGCTCGTCGACGGAAATGTATTCCGGCACTTCGCGTTCAGTCGACGCCATCGCTTCAAGCACCAAGGCCATCGCCTTACTCTTGTCTTTGACTTCGACCACATCGCCTTCGTTCATTTGGTATGACGGGATATTTACCCGTTTACCATTTACGAGGACATGACCGTGATTGACGAATTGACGCGCGGCGAACACGGTGGGCACGAACTTCGCCCGATAGACGACCGCATCCAAACGGCGCTCCAACAGCTCGATCAAGTTCTCACTGGTGTCACCCTTGCGGCGCTCCGCGTCTTCATAATAACGGTGGAATTTCTTCTCGCCGATACTGCCGTAGTAGCCCTTCAGGCGCTGTTTCGCCTGCAGCTGGATGCTGTAATCAGAAGGCTTGCGGCGGCGCTGGCCATGCTGGCCCGGACCGTATTCACGGCGATTAAACGGACTTTTAGGCCGACCCCACAAATTACAGCGGAGACGGCGATTGATCTTATACTTCGACTTCAGTCGCTTCGACATTTCTAAATTTCCCTGGGTTTGCCCGGCGTTATTTTTGTCCCGGTAGTCTGACGCGCTAAAACTCGGCGTGCAGCGGGGTTCTACGACCCACATTCCCAGGAGCGGCGCGGAGTATAGGGATACCCCGGCTGTTGTCAATCGCTTGATTCACCCCCGTCCGAAGCATGCGGACGACGCACCAAACCAGAGAGAATCCCATGCAAAGTGCGGACTTCTTCTTCCGCCATACCGGCGCGCTGAAATATATTTCGGATCTTGCGCACCATGATCGGGCGTTTCTCCGCGACATGGAAGAATCCACACGCATCCAGCTCTGCTTCCAAGCGTTCGAAGAACCGCAACAACTCGTCCTTGGTCGCGAGATCGGTTCGTCCCAAGTTCAGCACCCGCTCGGCGGTATCGTCACCGCTCTGAAACCACTCATAGGCCATGACCATGACCGCGTGGCCTAAATTCATGGAACTATGGGCGGGATTTAATGGCGCCTGCACCACCGTATCGGCCAGCGCGATATCGTCATTCTGCAAACCTTTGCGCTCGGGGCCGAAAAGAATTCCGATGTCGACGCCTCCCGCGACGAGAGAACGCATTTCGGCGGCTGCATTACGCGGTGTTGCAACGGTGATGATCATATCGCGGGGCCGCGCTGTCATGGCGAAGACCCGCTTCAGGCCAGCAATGGCATCACCAGTGCTCTCGAACACCCGCACTGCCTCGATAATGTCGCCCGCTCCGGACGCGGCGGCTATTGCACGCGGATTTGGCCACCCGTCGCGCGGATTAACGATCCGCAGGTCCGACAACCCGCCATTCATCATCGCCCGCGCCGCAAAGCCGATATTCTCGCCGAGCTGCGGCTCAACCAGAATGACGGCGGGACCGCCAGTGACGGAGGTTTGTGTTTTATCTGTTCCAGCCATGGTGCGGGGTCTTAACGCTTTATCTCGCTCCGGTCACGCATCAACCTGCCTCAAACCCTTCGCGCGGCTGTGCCAAGTACTCTTCCTCCTCGGGCGTATTCACTCGTCCCAGAACTGCATTCCGGTGCGGAAAGCGCCCGAAGCGTTCGATTATGCGAAGATGGGCGTCCGCGTATTCCGTGCCCCATTCCTTCGTTTGGGAGAACAACTCGACAGAGCGCTTTTGGATTTCCAGATCTTCGCTGTGTTCATGCGGCAAATAGAAGAATATCTGCTCGGCCTCGGTGAATTTCCGATCCCATCCCTTTTCAATCGCGACGTCGGCAATCTCCAACGCCTTGGCATCAGTCGCGAAGGCGCAGGCGTCGCCCCGGTAAAGGTTGCGGGAAAATTGATCCAACAACACGATTAAAGCCAAGGTACCCTTCGGCGTCTCGGTCCAATGATCGCATTCACCTGCCGAGGCGCGGTCATGCACGTCGCCGAAGCGGGTTCGGAGTTCCGCATCGAATTCATCGCTGCGTTCAAACCAGATATCGCGTTTCTCACCGGGCACCGGTCCGAACCAAAACTCAAGAATTTCGTCTATTTTCGCGTCCATCTACTTCATCCCGCTCGCCACTTCTTCTGCTTGTGTTAGGTTATATTGAGAGCACCGCAGTGAGACAAACAGCGATGACACAGAAAAACAGAACGCCCATAGACGATGCCTCCGCTTGGACCGGCAAAGAACTCGAGGCTTCGGACGACTGGATATGGCATCTCGACGAACATGATATCGCCGAATTCGACGCAGCGTTGGCCTCGGCAAAACGCTTGAACCGCCCCTGGCAGGAGACGACAGCAGGGGATTTTCCACTCCCTCGCCTGGCGGACCGCCTGAAAGAGACCGCTCGGCGCCTAGAGCATGGCAGAGGTGTCACATTGATTCGTGGCATGCCGATCGATCGCTACGAATTGGACGATTTGAAACGACTCTATCTTGGTCTCGGCTCGCATATGGGCGCGGCAGTTATCCAGAACGGCGGGGCCGGGCTGATGCGGGAAGTACGGGATTCGGGGGGACCGCGCGTCGAATCGCCGAGCAAGCTCAGCTGGCACAACGACCGCGCCGATGTGGTTGCTCTTCTTTGTCTGCGCAAAGCGGCGAAAGGCGGGGTTAGCCGCATCGTCAGCGCGACTGCGATCTACAACGCATTGCTGGAACGGCGGCCCGACCTCGCGGAACTTCTGTTCGGCGATTTCTACCGCAGTTCCATCGGCGACGAGGTCGGAACCGACGCGCCCTATTACATGCTTCCTGTCTTCACCATGCAGGGCAGCGCCTTCACCAGCGATCTCTCCCGCGTGTATATTGACCAGGCCCAGGCGTTCCCCGAAGTCCCACGCCTATCCGACGCCCAGACCGAAGCACTCGATATGTTGGTCGACCTCTCGGAAGAGCTTTGCTACGAACACATGATCGAGCCCGGCGACATTCAGATGTTGAACAATCATGTCACGTATCACGGCCGAACCGCCTTCGAGGATGATGCGGACGCGGGTCGCGACCGGTTTCTGCTGCGGCTCTGGCTGATGACGCCGGAAAGCCGCCGCCTGCCGAAAGATCAAGCATCGCTATGGAGTTCCGCGGAGCTGACCAACTCGCGAATCTCGGAAATTCGGCCGGCATCTTAAACAAATTACAGTTGGAGGAGACATCGACATGACGGCGCTCGCGATACTGGTGAAGTTCACCATCCCGGAAGGCTCCATGGATAAGTTCATGGAAGCGGCGCATCACGATGCCAAACATTCGATGCAAGATGAGCCAGGCTGCCAACAATTCCGCATACTGGTGCCGAATGACGAGCCCAATTGCGTCTACTTTTTTGAAGCGTATGACGACCAAGCCGCCCTCGACAATCACCGCACCCAGCCCCATTACGCAGTGTATTCGAAGGTTGCGGCGGAAATCGGCGTCACCCGGGAACGTGTCGACCTTACCCTCATGAACCCCTAATCGGCGCGAGGCTTCCATGACGACTTACGATTACATCATTGTCGGCGGCGGGTCCGCCGGCAGCGTCCAGGCCAACCGCTTGTCCTCGCGCAGCTCAAATCAGGTCTTGCTCCTGGAGGCCGGGATCGACACGCCGCACAATCAGGTGCCGGAAGAAATCCTCGATAGCTATCCAGGCAAGGTCTACTTCAACCCGAAATTCATCTGGAACGGCTTGAAGGTCCATATCGGCCCGCAATCCCACAACAATCCTGACGACCGGCCACCTGCCAAACAATACGAACAAGCCCGCGTTATGGGCGGCGGCTCCAGCATCAATGGCCAGCTCGCGAACCGGGATGCCCCCACCGATTACGACGAATGGGGCGAACGCGGTGCCGAGGGCTGGAGCTGGGAGGAATGCCTGCCCTATTTCAAGAAGGTCGAACGCGATCTCGATTTTGACGACGAATTTCACGGCCAAGAAGGCCGCATTCCAGTCCGCCGCATCTTCTCCGATCAATGGCCGAGCTACGTGAAAGGCATCGCCGCCGCGTTGGAGGAGCAAGGTGCCGAATATATCGCCGACCAAAACGGTGAATTCCGCGACGGCTATTTCCCGGTAACGATGTCGAACCTCTATGACCGACGCGTCTCCGCCGCCATTGGTTATCTCGATCCGCAAACGCGGAGCCGCGAAAACCTGCGCATCGAATCCGAAATCCAAGTGAAGGAAATCCTGTTCGAGGGCACAAAGGCCGTCGGCGTGATCGCCGTCCAACACGGCCAGGAGCACACCTTCAAAGCCAACGAAGTGATCCTGTGCAGCGGCGCCATTCATTCACCGGCCATGCTGTTGCGCTCTGGCATCGGGCCGGTTGGCCATCTCCACGACATGGGTATCGAGGTGCGTCTCGAGCGCGCAGGTGTCGGCCAAAACCTGATGGAGCACGCGGCGGCGGCAATGTCCGCATGGATGCAGCCGGATGCGCGCCTCAACGACCTCACGCGTCGGCACATCCATCTGGGCTGGCGTTATTCCTCCAACATGCACCATGCCCCGGCGGGCGATATGTTTGCCGCCGTGGTCGCGAAATCCGCCTGGCACGCGGTCGGCGACCGTTTGGGCTCAATGCTCGCTTGGGTGAACAAGACCTATTCGACCGGGCAATTGACGCTTACCTCGAGCGATTGGCGCGTCGAGCCAACGGTGGAGTTCAATATGCTCTCCGACGCCCGCGATCTAGACCGTCTGATGGATGGCTATCGCCGCGTCGTCGACGTCTTCATGTCGTCGGCCGTCCAAGCCGTTACGAAAGACGCCTTCCCATCCGCCTATAGCGAACGCGTGCGCAAGGTCGGCACAGTGACGACGCGCAACAAAATCTTGACCGGTGTCTTGGCGCAAATGATGGATGGCCCGTCCTGGTTCCGGAAATGGCTGATCTCCTCCTTCATCACCGAAGGCGACGACATCATAACCCTGATGTCCGACGACGAGGCCTTGGCCGCGTACCTGAAGCGCAGTGTAACTGGCACGTGGCATGCGTCGTGTTCGAACCGCATGGGGCGCGCCGACGACCCCATGGCGGTCACCGACAGTCAGGGGCGGGTCCACGGCGCACAGGGGTTGCGGGTGGTCGACGCCTCGATCATGCCGTGCGTCCCGTGCGCGAACACTAATTTCCCGACACTAATGACCTCGGAGAAAATCGCAGATACGATATTGAAGGGTTAACCCTCTACTCTAACCCTCCCCCGCAAGTAGGAGAGGATGAGGCTATTTAGAAACTAAATATCATCCCGATATACCGAGTATGACAAAACCAATTTCCCCCAAAGGCCTCGATCATCTGGTGCTTCGCACGGAGCGACTGCAGGAGATGATCCGGTTCTACGAAAATGTGCTCGGCTGCAAGGTCGAGCGTACAATCGACAGGTTAGGGCTCCATCAGCTCCGCGCCGGTGCATCGCTGATCGACCTGGTCGATACCGATGGTGAGCTCGGACGCAAAGGCGGCCCTGCGCCCGGCGACGATGGTCTCAATCTCGATCATTTCTGCCTGCGCGTGGAACCCTGGGATGAACCCACCATCCGCAAACATCTGGAAGAGCACGGCATCACAGCGCCGGAGACGTCGCCCCGCTACGGCGCGGACGGCACCGGACCCTCGATCTACATTCAGGACCCCGACGGCAATACGGTCGAATTGAAAGGACCGCCGAGCGCGTGAATCACCCCGTCATTCCGGGGCCGACAGCGAACCCTGAAATAGTGCCTGAGGTCTACTCAAGCGTCTTGTATTTCAATTATTCGGCTCAGGCCGTCATTCCGGATGACCGTTCCGGTTTCCGGAATGACAGTCCAATGTTAGCCCCGCCGCCAGATCGTCCCATCGGGTTTGTCTTCCAGCACAATGCCCGCATCCGCCAGTTCGTCGCGAATACGGTCTGACGTCGCGAAGTCCTTCGCGGCCCGCGCGTCGGTGCGTTGCTGAATCATTGCTTCGATATCGCCGTCTTCCAAACCACCAGCGCCGGTGGGCCGCCAGGTGAACCAGGCTTCGGGATCGTCTTGCAATAGACCGAGCACAGCCCCGGCGTCGACCAGAGATTGCGCGACCGCCGCCCGCCCATCCACATCTTGCGTATTGTTGAGATCGCGTAACTTTCCATGCAAAGCGGTCAGCGCTGATGGCGTGTTCATGTCGTCGGTCAGGGCCGATTTGACCGCATCATCGATCCCTTCGCCGCCGCTAGCTGTACCACTGCCCCGCAAAGCCCCATAAAACCGATCGAGCTCGCGCTTCGCTTCATCCAACCCGTTCTTGGTAAAATCGAGCGGTTGGCGATAATGCGTCTTTAGCAACAGCAGGCGTACTGCCTCACCTGGATATTCCTGCAGCAACTCATTGATGGTGTAAAAGTTGCCGAGAGATTTCGACATCTTCTCGCCTTCCGACATCAGATAGCCGTTATGCATCCAGTATTTGGAAAACCCATCAGCAGGCGTGTCGCATAGGCATTGGGCAATTTCGTTTTCATGGTGCGGGAAGATGAGATCTTGACCGCCGCCATGAATGTCAAAACGATCGCCAAGATACTTGGTCGCCATGGCCGAACATTCGATGTGCCATCCAGGTCGTCCCCGCCCCCACGGACTATCCCAGCCCGGTAGATCGTCGCTCGACGGTTTCCAGAGCACGAAATCCGCCGCGTCCTGCTTATAGGGCGCCACGTCGACCCGCGCGCCCGCGACCAATTCATCCCGGCTGTGACGCGACAACCGGCCATAAGCGTCCCAGGACGGTACATTGAACAGCACGTGGCCGTCCGCCGCATAAGCATGGCCCTTGGCGATCAAATCCTCGATCATCACGATCATCTCCGCGACATGATCGGTCGCGCACGGCTCCACATCGGGTTCCATGGCACCCAGCGCTGCGATATCTTCGTGGAATTGCGCCGTCGTCCGTTTTGTGATCTCGCCGATGGATTCGCCGGATTCGGCAGCGCGCGCGTTAATCTTATCATCGATATCGGTGATGTTGCGAACGTAGGTCACCTTCGGATACAGCCGCTGCAACAACCGATACAACACATCAAAGACAACGATGGGCCGCGCATTGCCAATATGCGCATAGTCGTAGACCGTCGGCCCACAGACATAGAACTGAACATGATTCGAGTCGTGCGGTTCGAAATCAACTTTCCTACGTTGATACGTGTCGTGAATGCGAAGCGTCATTTCGGCCTGCCAAATCCAAATACCTGAGGGGTCTCAGGTGCGATGGGTATGCCAAGATTATCAGGCGGTTTCAAGCGGCTACGGGTTTTCGAATATCTGCACTTCATGCAAGAGCCAGTTCTGAAAATCAAGGATTCGGGAGTCACGCTCAGCTGAAGTCCGGTACGAGAGATGATATCGACGACCGCTGGCAACTAATCCCATCGGCGCAACCAATTGCCCAGATGCCAAGTCGTCAGCAACCAATGCATGAGGTCCGATGGCGACACCCAATCCCGAAGCTGCCGCTTGTAGCATGAAATAAAAATGCTCAAACGTCTCTCCTCGATTTACCGCGAACCCTCGTAGCTCCGCAGCTTCAGCCCAATCAGCCCAAGCGGAAAGCCGGGTTTTCGTGTGCAAAATTGTCACGTCCGAAAGCTGCAGAAGCGCTTGCGTGCGATCGCTCGAAAGAAATCCGGGTCGACAAACCGGCCCACAGAATTCGTCGAATAACGGGACTAAAGTTAAGCAATCCATCTTTTCCGGCAGTGTTGTCGAAATCGCCAAGTCTGTCGTCCGATCATCGAAATCCGGTACATCATTATAGGTGGTGAAATTAATATCGATATCGGGGTGCGATTCCCGAAAGCGATGAAACCGCGGCATCAGCCAGCGCATAAGAAAAGTACCGTAGCAGGAAAGCGTCAACGTACGCGCGGCCTCTCCCGCACTGATCTCATCCACACCGACACGCATGAGTTCGAGGGCTGGCCGCAAACGGCTATGCAGTTGGGCACCAGGTCCTGTCATTGCCGCCCCTTGCCGACTTCGCGTCAGCAAGACGGTCTCCAATTGCCCTTCAAGAGATTTCACCAATCGGCTCACAGCGCCATAGGTTACGTGAAGCTCATCCGCAGCGGCGGAGAAACTTCCAAGCCGCGCAACTGCTTCAAAGGCACGGAGCCCATTTAAAGAGGGAAGCGTCCTAAACATATGTGAGATTTTATCATATAATTTTGGATAATATATCGATTTTACTATTCACATTTTTCACTTAGTTGAGATTTTCTCAAATAATTCCAAAAGTGTAAAATGTCATCTCTGGTCGTTCTTGTCGTTCTCGCCGCTGCATTCTGCCACGCCGCATGGAACATAATTCTCAAAGCCCAAGGAGATCGACTGACAGTGATTGCCCAAATCAATCTGTTGGTTGGCCTTCTGGCGCTGCCAATCCTCTTCTTCGTGCCCGTCGTGACTTCACAGAGTTGGCCCTATCTCGCAGCATCGGTGGCACTACACACCGGATACAAAGTATTTCTGGTGCGGGCCTACACGGCCGGAGATATGTCGCAGGTATATCCGATAGCGCGGGGCGCAGCGCCATTAATCACTGCGGTCGCAACTTGGCTGCTCATCGGTGAAATTCTGTCCTTGAGCGGATACCTTGGTGTCATAGCGATTTGCATGGGACTAGCAGCACTCACATTTTTGGGCCCCGCACTGAAACGAAGAAATTACCACGCAACCATGTGGGCTCTCGCCACTGCTTGTTTCATTGCATCTTACTCAACGGTTGACGGTATCGGTGCCCGCCTTTCCGGGTCACCGCATGGCTATGCATGTTTGCTCTTCGTCTTGGATGCGGTGCCAATCACGCTAATCGCCATTGCGCGGCGGGGACACATTGCAGTCCTGTATCCCGCAACCGGCACATGGTTTTCCGCCGTTACCGGGGCAGGGCTGAGCCTGGTTGCCTTCTGGGCCGCGATTTGGGTGATGACCGAGGCACCGATTGCTGCCGTCGCCGCACTCAGGGAGACCAGTGTTATTTTTGGTCTACTGCTGAGCACATTCATCTTGCGAGAACCGCTTGGTCGAACGCGGATACCGGCGGCGCTATGTGTCGTTGCCGGCGCCGTACTGCTGCAGCTCTAAATGTGAGATTTCGCTACAAAATGCGCCGGAAACTATTGGTGATCGGATATCGGCGTTCGCGACCGAAGGCGCGGTGCGTGGTTTTCACTCCCGGTGGGGCTTGGCGGCGTTTGTATTCGGCCAAATCCAACATGTGCCATATCCGCTGTACCGTCTCCGGCTCGTGGTCACGGGCAACGATTTCCTCGACGCTCATCTCCTCCTCGATCAAGCAGCGCAGAATATCGTCGAGCTTGTCATAAGGCGGCAGCGAATCCTCATCCTTCTGGTCGGGCCGAAGTTCAGCCGATGGCGGCTTGGTGATGATCCGCTCCGGGATGACGCGGCCCGCGGGGCCCAAGAGATTTTCCGGTGTCGTCTTATTTCGCCAATGGCACAAATCGAAGACCGTCGTCTTATAGACGTCTTTCAATACGGAGTAGCCGCCACACATATCGCCGTAGAGCGTGGCGTAGCCAACCGACATTTCCGACTTGTTGCCGGTGGTCAGCAGCATGTAGCCGAGCTTATTGGAAATACCCATCAGGATCAGACCGCGGCTGCGCGCTTGGATGTTCTCTTCCGTCACATCGGCCGCCGCGTCGCCGAAAATCGGCTTCAGCATGGCCTCAAACGCCGTCATCGCCGGTTGAATGCCGACATCGTCCAACTGCACGCCCATCAACTGCGCGGCTTCCTCCGCATCCTCCAGGCTTTCCTGGCTGGTATAGGGCGACGGCATCATCACGCAGCGCACCCGGTCCGGCCCCAGCGCATCGACCGCCACCGCTGCTGTGATCGCTGAGTCGACACCGCCCGAAAGCCCGATCAAGACACCCGGAAATCCATTCTTCTCCACATAATCCCGCAATCCCAAGGTCATGGCTTGATAGATCGACTCGAGATCTTCCGACGGTTTCTCCAACGCACCCGTCTCGCACACCCAGACATCGTCATCGCCCCGGCGCCACTGCGTCGTGACGACGGCTTCCGCCCAGTCGACTGCTTGGACCGCCAAGGAATGATCCGCGTTGATCACGAAGGATGCCCCGTCAAAGACAAGCTCATCCTGCCCGCCGACTTGGTTCACATAAACCAGCGGCAAGCCGGTCTCCGTCACCCGTGCTACGGCGTGTTGCAGGCGCTGATCCGTCTTCGCTATATCGTAGGGAGAGCCGTTCGGCACCAGCAAGATTTCCGCGCCTGATTCTTGCAGGCATTCGGGCACGTCCGGTGTCCAGATGTCCTCACAGATCGGCACCCCGATCCGCACACCTTTAAAGTCGATCGGTCCCGGCATCGGCCCCGGCGCGAACACGCGCATCTCATCGAAGACGCCGTAATTCGGCAGATCGCGCTTAAACCGGGTCGCCGCGATTTTGCCACCTTCGAGCAGCAATGCCGCGTTATAGGTCGCACCGCCGTCGCGCCACGGCGCGGTCAATAGGACGGCAGGGCCGCCATCGGCGGTCTCTTCCGCGAAGGCCCGCACCGCATCTTCGACTTTCTCGAGGAAAAACAGCTTGAGCACCAGATCTTCCGGCGGATAGCCGGAGACAACGAGTTCACTGCAAACGACAAGATCAGCGCCCTCCGACGCAGCTTGGCGGCGGGCTTCCCGCACCTTGTCGATATTGCCGTTAATGGCACCGACAACAGGATTCAGCTGCGCCAGCGTAATGGTCAAACGATCGGTCATCGGTCCGCACGTATTCTCCGGAATGGTCGGGGCACCGTCTTATTTGCCGTGGATAGTGGCAAGGCCCCTGCTAACAGACTATTCTTTTTGGAAAGTTAGTCACAGCGCCCGCCCGCGCAAGGCTAAATTCATCGAAGCGGCGTGGACGGCGATATTAGTGTTGGGAGAGTTTACCGTATGGCCGATGATTCAAGCGCCAATTCCGAATACGGACCGGGAAAATTTCGGGCGATTTTCGAACAGGGCCTGGATTTTGCCGTAGACCGCCTACTTCGGCGCGCGGAGTCACAAGGCGGCAATCTATCCGCCAGCGATGTCCGGGAAGAACTGCAACGTTTCAAGGCCGATCCCGGCGAGGACACGACCGCATTCTTCAACGACGCTTGGCGTGAATGCACTTTCGCTGTCGAACGCCTGCGCTGGGACAAAGAACGCCGATATCCGTTCGAGCGCTTAATGGTCAACACCTTCGTGCATCTATTGCCGACCGGCGATCAAGTGCCCATTCAAGGCGAGCATCTGTCACGCCGCATCATTCCTGGGTTCTTCGTGGCCATGCTGCAAATGCTCGGTGAGGAACTCAGCGATAAGTATGAAGATTTTTGCCGCACCATGGTGTCGCGCATGAAAGCTCAGCACGGCAAGGCGTTTAATTGGGAGATGGTGCACGACGAGCCGGACGCGGCGGAAGTGGTCTCAGAGGTCTTGATCACTATTTGCCATCATTTCATCGACCTCAAGAAACGCCGCCGGTGGCTCACCGATGTCATCAACGGCAATATGGGCGCACCGACCGCAGCTCAGGACATTCCGTTCGAAGATATGGAATGCCACCGACTGATCGCTGCCATGTACCAGCCATTGCGCGACGCGATGAATACACCGGAAGGCGAGGAGCGCATTACCGAGCGCTACGGGCGCGACAAGGCGCGGATGTTGCGCGCTGTCTTCGCAGAAATTACCCGCGACCATCGAGAATTGTCCCTTGGCCTCAGCACCCCATCGGACGTAAACGCCGCACAATAACTCTTCTTTGAATAAGCGAGGCGACTTCCATGCGTCCAAACCCTGAAATGCAACGCGAAATGCTCCGGCAAATGCAAACGATTCGGCGTTTTGAGGAGCGCGCCACCAAAGATTACATCGAGGGCGATATTTATGGGGTCGTGCACTCCTATATCGGCGAGGAAGCGGTCGCGGTTGGCGTATGCTCAGCCCTGGAAGACGGTGACAAGATCATCAGTACCCACCGCGGTCACGGCCATTGCATCGCCAAGGGCGCCGATCTCGAGCGCATGATGGCCGAGCTCTACGGCCGCGAGACCGGCTACTGCAAGGGTAAGGGCGGATCGATGCATATCGCCGATTTCGACATTGGCATGTTGGGCGCGAACGGTATCGTCGCCGGCGGCATTTCCATCGTCACGGGCGCGGGACTCGCCGCGCAGATGGACGGCGATGGCCGGGTCGCGGTCTCGTTCTTCGGTGATGGCGCCTCGAACGCAGGCCCGTTCCATGAATCAATTAATATCGCGGCCAAATGGAAGCTACCGATGCTTTATGTCTGCGAGAACAATCTCTACGCCGCGAATACGGCATCAACAAAGACGCTGGCGCATCCGGACGTAGCAGCGCGCGCCCATGGCTACGGCATTCCAGGTGTCATTGTCGACGGCAACGATATTTTCGCGGTCTACGAGGCGGCGACCGAAGCCGTCGCCCGAGCCCGCGCAGGCGAAGGTCCAACCTTGATCGAGTGCAAGACCTATCGCTGGGGCCGCCACACGGAACGGCCGACTCAAGCCGAACCGCGCCCCGGTGACGAAGTCGAGGCATGGAAGAAGAAAGATCCGATCCCTCGCCTGCGAGCCGAACTGCAACAGCAGCAAGGTCAATTGACCGATGACGAATGGGATGAGATGGACCGTGGAATTCTCGCGAAGATCGAAGCCGCGGTGGGTTTCGCAAAAGCCAGCCCATTTCCGAAGCCCGAGGCGGCCTTGGACGACGTCTTCTCGGAGGCTGCGCAATGAGGGAAATCACATACGCGCAAGCCGGTGCCGAAGCGCTCGCCGAAGAAATGCGCCGAGACCCTAAGACGTTCGAAATGTCGACGGACGCAGATCCCGCCCTGCTTGAGGAATTTGGCCCGACACGCGTCCGCGCTACGCCGATCGCGGAAAGCGCTTTTACCGGCATGTCGATCGGCGCGGCGGGCTCCGGATATCGGCCCATCGTCAATTGGCGGCAAGTTACCTTCGCTTTCGTCGCCATGGATCAGATCGTCAATCAGGCCGCAAAAATTCACTACATGTTCGGCGGGCAACAGAAGTTCCCGGTCACGTTCCGCGCCGCGGTCGGCGGCGGCACGAAACTGGCGGCCCAGCATTCACAGAGCCCCTACTCCATGTTCATGAATCTAGCCGGCATGAAGATCATCTTGCCGTCGACGCCCTACGATATGAAAGGGCTGCTAAAGTCGGCTATTCGGGACGACAATCCAGTCATATCTTTCGAAGCAAACCGGCTGCTCGGCTTTAAGGGCGAAGTCCCGGATGACGACTACACGGTTCCCATCGGGGTCGCAGATGTAAAGCGCGAAGGGGCCGATATCACGGTCGTGGCCATCGCCTGGATGGTGCATGAAGCGCTGGCGGCCGCTGAAATCATGGATAAGGAAGGCGTCTCGGTCGAAGTGATTGCCCCTCGGACGCTGGCCCCATTGGATGCCGGAACGATTCTCAAATCAGTGCAAAAGACCGGACGCCTGCTTGTCGCCGACGAAGCGGGCCCGACGGCAGGTGCCTC
>JABJCS010000055.1 GCA_018665505.1 Alphaproteobacteria bacterium | reverse complement strand
CAAACGTGAAGGCGCCAACTCCCCAGCCGACGCTGTTCTCACGACAGATATTTCCCGGCTAAAGGCGCATGCGGATGCCGGTTTACTGAAGTCCGTTCAATCCGATGAGTTGAACCGGAATATTCCGGCTCAATTTCGCGACCCAAAAGGGCATTGGTTTGGTCTGACGCTCCGTGCCCGCCTATTGGCCGTCTCGAAGGAGCGCGTCTCAGAAGGTGCGATCAAGGCTTACGAAGACCTCGCCGACCCAAAGTGGAAGGGCAAGATCTGCGTTCGTAAAGGGGGGCACGTCTATAACCGGGCCTTGGTGGCGTCCTTGATCGCGCATCATGGTGTTGAGAAGGCGGAGCAGCTCGTCGGTAAGATTGTCGGGAATTTCGCACGCAAGCCGCAGGGTAATGACCGCGCGCAAGCCAAAGCCGTATTTGAGGGTGTTTGCGACATCGCAATCATCAATAACTACTACTTTGGCAAAATGAAATTTAACGAAAAGAAACCGGAACAGAAGAAATGGGCGGAGGCGTTGCGTCTCGTGTTTCCCAATCAGGAGGATCGGGGGACCCATGTGAATATATCCGGGGCGGCGGTGACGAAGCATTCCAAGAATGTTGAGAATGCCGTGAAATTAATTGAGTTCCTCAGCGCCTCCTTCGCACAGAATATGTATGCATCGACAAATTATGAGTATCCGGTCAATCCGAATGTGGATTGGAGTAATGAGGTCGTCTCTTGGGGGCGCTTTAAGGCGGATACGTTGGACTTGGCGAAGATCGCA
This sequence comes from Alphaproteobacteria bacterium, assembly GCA_018665505.1. Next base: position 2,797 of record JABJCS010000055.1, on the reverse strand, counting down.
GATTTGAGTCCTGCGGCGCAAAAATTGGCCGACCGGGTAGGTTGGCAATAAAGTTCTCTCCTGGGAGCCACGAGGTGTCTTGCTGGGTCAGCAGGCTTCGTGGCTCTCCTTCGAGAGTGTTTTTTTAACATGGCATATGCGAATGCGTTGCATTATTATAATTGAGCTGCAGTGAGACAAGAAATGTATGCATACGGAAACGACGATATTGCCCCGAGCCTTCTAAAAGAAATATCTGAATCGGAACGCCTCCTCGTTTGGTCTTACCGGCGATGGATTGCCGGAATGCGAAGTCGCGAAGAAGCTCATTGGAAGTTGGTGTGGCGCGAAGTCAATTGCATCTTTGATGCTGATTCTGGGAGATCGATCTTAGGAGGTTTGCAAAGTATCATTGCTGGGATCGGGCTTCATGCTAGGCGGACGCTACGTTTACACCCACCTTGTTGCGGGTACATCTGCGCTGACGAGCTTTCGTTCGTAACGCTGATTGGAGCGTGTCAACGCCGCGACTACCGAACAGCCCGCGGCATCGCGGAATGGTTGGTCCAGGAAGAGGGGATGTCTGGGGTTCTAGAAGGGGCAGGGCGGATTGCCACCGTATTATCGGAGCATCGCTTGTATCTGCCGGACCGATCTTCTCGGCAAAACGAACTAAACACGATTGATGCCGAGGCGTCGTCGGAATCCCAAGAAGGCCTGTATGATCCTGCGTTATATGAGGATCCGGCAGATTTTGCCGAACGGGCGAGGGATCGTCTTTGACACAGAGGCCTAACTGCTTAAAACAGTTCATGAATTAAGCACATAGGAAGAAATTTCCGCATGGAATCGGCAGAAATTGCCGCGCACAAGCCCTCCGGCCAAGGGCTCGCTAGATTTACCCGACCGGATATATGGACTGTCGGCGTCATCATCGTCGCTTTTATGGTCGCGATGCCTTTGGTTGCGGTTATCGGTCTTGCCCTGTCGCCGGAAGAGGAAATATGGCGGCACTTATGGGAGACCGTCTTCTGGGGGTATGTCGGAAATACGCTTGCCTTGGGTGCCGGGGTGTCAGTCGGCACGTTGTTGATCGGGGTGCCGACCGCATGGCTGGTCACGATGTGTCGCTTTCCCGGGCGCGGGATTTTCGAGTGGGCGCTATTGGTGCCGCTGGCGGTGCCAGCCTATGTCATCGCCTACACGTATACCGATATTTTGGAATATGCGGGTCCCTTCCAGGCAAGTCTGCGGGATATCTTCGGGTGGGAAAGCGCGAAGGATTATTATTTCCCCGAAATTCGAAGCCTTGGCGGCGCGACGTTGATGTTCTCATTGGTGCTCTATCCGTATATTTATCTTCTGGCGCGCGCAGCGTTTTTGGCTCAATCGGTGGCCGTCCTCGAAGTGAGCCGCACATTGGGGCGAACTGCCTGGGGGACTTTCTGGGGAGTCGCATTGCCGATGGCGCGACCGGCATTGGTCGTCGGATTAGCCTTGGTACTGATGGAGACATTGAATGATTTCGGAACTGTTGAGTATTTCGCGGTCCCAACCCTGACGCTTGGCATATTCAATGTCTGGCTTGGTATGGGCAGTATTGAGGGTGCGGCGCAGCTCGCTTCAATCTTGCTGATTTTTGTGATGATTTTGATCGGTTTCGAGCGCGCGCAGCGCAGTGGGAGAGGCTTCCAAGATACGCGCGGACAATTTAAGTCGCTGGTTGGGTATCAATTGCGGGGCATCCGCGCGATAACGGCATCGGTCGCTTGCGCCGCGCCGATTGCCTTTGGATTCATCGTGCCTGGGGTCATATTGGCGCAATACGCGGTCAAATTTTACGATATCTCTTTGGAACAGGACGTGGCGCTCTATGCGTTGAACAGCGTGATATTGTCCGGGGGGGCTGCGATTGCGGCAGTGGCCATCGCGATCTTCATGGCCTATGCGCTGCGATTGCGCGAGAACAAGGCGATGCGGGGTCTCGCCTGGATTGCCAGCATGGGATACGGCGTTCCGGGCGCGGTCCTCGCCGTGGGTGCGGTCATCCCGCTGACCTGGTTTGATAATACGGTCGATGGATTTATGCGATCTGCTTTCGGCATTTCGACGGGACTGCTCATCACCGGAACAATGTTGGCCGTTATGGTGGGCTATGTTGTGCGGTTTCTCGCGCTATCTTTCGGCACCGTGGAGGCCGGCTTGGGCAAGATCACCCAGAGCATGGACGATGCAGCGCGCAGCCTTGGTCACCGTCCATTTGCCGTATTGCGACAAATTCATTTACCGATGCTACGGGCCAGCGTGTTGACCGCTTCGCTTCTGGTCTTCGTCGACAGTATGAAAGAGCTGCCGATGACATTGCTGCTGCGGCCTTTCAACTTCGAAACCCTAGCGACTTTCGTCTATCAATTTGCGAGCGACGAGTTGCTAGAGGAATGCGCGCTGGCGGCATTGGCCATCGTGGTCGTGGGGATTGGACCCGTGATTGTGCTGTCGTCCGCAATCCGGGGGTTGCGGCCGGGCGAAGATCGCCAGAAATAAAGGTGCTACGCCGCTTCTAGGGCGCGAAACCTATCTTCGGCGATATGATTTGCGGCGGCGTTCGTCGGAATATCCAATCGTCGCGCACGTTTGAAGATGGCGGATAAGGTGTCGCCTATCCCCGCAATGTGCTTGAACGCGGCATCGCGGTCGTATGTGCCACAATATTCATGATAGATGTTGATGACGCCGCCCGCGTTGATAGCGTAATCAGGCGCATAGAGTATGTTCGCCGATTTGAGGTCGATACCGTGGCGTTCCTCTGCAAGTTGAT
>JABJCS010000550.1 GCA_018665505.1 Alphaproteobacteria bacterium | reverse complement strand
GATCAAGGAGGCGTTCGATATTGCCGGTTTGCCCACGTCTTGGGGCGTTCCGAATTTTCGCAACAATGTGGCGGCGCGTGATTCGCTCATAGCGGAAAAACTGAAAGCAGCGGGTGCCATTATCCTTGGTAAAACGAACGTACCGCCGATGTTAAGCGACTGGCAGACCTTCAATGATATTTATGGCACCACTAACAATCCGTGGGATGTGACGCGCAGCCCAGGCGGCTCCTCCGGTGGTGCGGCGGCGGCTTTGGCGGCAGGTATGACTCCGCTCGAGGTTGGCAGCGATATTGGGGCGTCGATCCGCAGCCCGTCGCATTTCTGTGGTGTATACGGTCACAAACCGTCATTTGGCGTGGTGCCGACCGACGGCCATACCGTTCCTGGTTTGGATGTCGAGCTCGATTTGCTGGTTGCCGGGCCGATGGCGCGGACGGCGGCCGATTTGCGTTTGGGGTTGGAGCTATTAGCCGGCCCTAGCCGTGAAGAGTCGCCTGCCTGGCATTTGGAGCTGCCGGTGGAGGAGCGCGATGAACTGAGTGATTTTCGGGTCGCCGTATGTCTCGACGAAAGTGTTTGCCGTGTCGACGAACAGGTAAAAGCAGGGGTGCATCGCGTGGCCGATTATTGTGCGTCGCAAGGCGCCACGGTTTCACACACAGCCCAGCCTGAGTTCGACTTCGCGCACGCACAAGACCGGTATTTGACAATTTTGCGAGGTGCGACCGGTGCGCTTATGAATGAAGAAGAATTTGCGTCGGCGCGGGAAATCGCCGACAGGCTCGCAACGGACGATCTGAGTTATTGGGCCTATCTAAATCGTGCTGCGGTACAGGATCATCGTCATTTCTTTGCCGCCGAACAGGACCGTCGCCGAGTTCGAGATGCCTGGGCCGGATTCTTTCAAGATTGGGATATTTTTCTGTGCCCTATAGCGGCCAGCACCGCTATCCGGCACGATCAAGATCGTCCCCGCCACGAGCGGACGATAGCTGTCAACGGACGCCAGGAAAATTATAACGATCAATTGTTTTGGGCTGGGATGGCGACTCTACCGTACTTGCCCTCAACGGTGCTTCCGGCGGGCCCGGCAGACTATGGTCTGCCGGTTGGTGTGCAAGCCATTGGACCCTACCTCCAAGATTTGCGTACGATACGGTTTGCCGAGCTCTTGGAGCATGGATTTCGTGGATTCTCGGCACCGCCGGGGTATTAGCGCAGAAATGCCAACACGTAGGCCGCCGCAAAAATGAGCTGAATGAGGGCGAACGGCACCGCACGTTTGACGAAGTCCGCGAACGACAGGTGTATCTTGAATTTGTGGATCAAAGTGACGGCGACCAGTGTGGATGCGGATCCGATGGGCGTGATGTTGCCGCCTAAATTCGCACCAAAGATAACCGCCCACCAATAGGGTGAGTCGGGCGATAGATTCATGCCGCCGAGGATTTTCGCGAGCATTGCCGCAAGGGGAATGTTATCGGTCACCGAACTGGCGACGGCAGAAACCACGAGCAATACGGCGGGTCCAGCGAGTTCACCTAGTGCCAGGATGGGCTTGACGAACTCACCGATAGCCTCGAGTACCAGCGCGTGCTCCATCATGTTGATGACGATAAACAGACAGCCGAAGAACGCGAGCAGGTCCCAATCGATGGCTTGATAAAAACGGTCTGCCGTCGCCTTGTAGCAGGTCAGCATGATGGCGGCGAAGGCGAGGGCGACATAGCCGAGGCCAAGTTCGCGGATGTAAGGTGTGATGGACGCCGTGGCCATCGCCAGGATGAACAGGCCGGTCATGATAGTGCCGAACCAGAAGAATTTCTGTGATCCAAGGCCGTCGTTCTCGTCGAACCCGGCGACCTTATCCTGTGCGTCGGCTTTCTCGCTTTCGGTCGCCAATCGTTCGATGCCGAAGACTTTGCCGCCCATCCAAATAGTGATGGTCATCGCCAAGATCACATAAGGGATCGCTTTCAGAAAAAATTCCACGAAACTGATTCCTGCCGCGTTTCCGACAATAATGTTCGGAACAGACGAGATCAGCGTCAGCAGGCCGCCGACATTTGTCAGCAAGCCTTCGATCAGGAGAAACCCCAATAGCTTGTTCATTCGCCCGAGCTTCTCCAGCGATACACCCGAGAGCGTTCCAACAATGATCATTGCCGTCACATTGTTCAGGACGGCCGAGAAGACGATTGTCATCAACCCGTAAAAGATCAGCAGTATCAATGGATCACCGCGTGACGCCTTCGTCAGCTTGATGGCAATCCAGGTAAAGAGACCCGATTTGCTGGTGACGTCGACGAAGATCGACGAGCCCAGGATAATCGCGATGACTTCCCAATCGACACCTGGAATATAGATCGGCAGGTTAACCGTATGTCCCATAATCGTGACCGGATCGCGATGGACCAGGCCGAAGGCGGACGCGAGAAAAAGCGCTAATACAGCCGCAATTCCGACAATGACGGATTTTTTCGCGTGTAGCTTTTCCTCAAGTGCTAGGCACAAAACCATGGCGACGAGCAAAGCACCGAAGAGGAGAGTGATGGAGCCGGAGACATGATGCATGATGATCTTAGAGCATCAGGAGTGGAATTTTGCGGAGTTCGACCGCGAGCGGATAGGCGAGACCATGCATGGCGAGTTGATCTTCATCCTTGGTGCGCATGAGGAGTAAGTCGATCTCATGCTCGTCAATCAATCTGCTGTATTCAACGAGCCGGCGTCCCATTGTGACAATTTCTTCGATCTTTATGGGTACCTCGGCGGCTTCGATCGCTGCCCGGCAAGATTTCACGTAATCATGGGGCTCCTTCAACAATTGGCTCTCAAGGCCTTCCCGAGCGGTCTCTGTATCTATTTCTGGTAGCTTCGAGATCGCTGTCATATAGCGCTCGAACTGGGCTTCCGCTTCGATGTGGCTGAGCCAGCAAGTGCCCTGCGGCGCAGTAAATGAAAGGGCGAAATTTATAAGGGAGGCTTCTCCTAATAGATGGTCGGTAATCGCCATCACGTGAGAAGTGTCGGTCAAACTATGAGCGGCCGCATGCTCCGCTTCCGGATGGGGTAGTACCAAGACCGGTGTCGCGGTGGCTTGCGTCAACACGTCAAGGTGCTCGCCTAGGCTGACGGGCCATCGCCAGCCTTGCGAGTAGAGATGGCGGTAGGTTGCAATAAGGTCAGGCTTCTCGGATTCGATCTGGTTCAATAACGCGGCGAGATCGGCGGAGGTTTCGTTGTCGGCGATGATCCACTCGGCGTCGTCATGGTCGATGGCAGATAGAAATTTCCGAACATCACCGACAAAGGAGGTGGCGGCACCAGGTGCCAAGTCGGTGATCACCAACGTCTTGTTGATGCGAACGGGCTCATAGACGAATACTTCCTTCGAGGCTGCGCGGAAGGTCGATTCGAATTGATCGAGCTTGGTCATTGGGGCGTATCGCCCTCCATCGTGACGCGATGCATCACGCGGCGCTGACCATGATAGTCGTTCAGCGGATAGTGCAGGGCGCACCGGTTATCCCAGATGGCGATGGAGCCAGGCGCCCAATGGAAACGGCAGGTGAACTCTGGCCGAAT
>JABJCS010000549.1 GCA_018665505.1 Alphaproteobacteria bacterium | reverse complement strand
GTCGTCGTCGCACGGGCGGTGTAGTCCGTCTTGACGTTGACGAGGGCGACCTGGCCTTCATCGTTCGCCTTGCGGGCACGATCAAGGGCCCCGCGGATATCGTCCGGATTCTCCACAAATTCACCGTGGCAACCAAGACTCTCGGCCAACTTGTCGTAGCGGGTATAGCCTAAGTCACGGCCTGGCTTCGAGCCGTCGGGGTCGCCAGTCCAACCGCCATTCAAGCTAATCACCACCGTGATCGGCAGATTGTGGCGCACCGCCGTATCGAGCTCCATCGCATTGAGACCGAATGATCCGTCGCCGTGCACGACAACCACTTGCTTGTCAGGTTTCGCCGCCTTCGCACCGACACCGAACGGCATGCCGACACCCATGGTCCCGAACACGCCGGAATTTAATCGGTGTCCCGGCTCGAAGCTCGGCATGGCTTGGCGTCCGTAGTTCAGAATTTCCTGACCATCGACACATAGAATGCCGTCACGATCGATGAAGTCGCGGACTTCCTTGCAGAGACGCAACGGATGGATCGGCGTCGAGGGGTTGGAGAGAATTTGCTCCGCCTCTTCCGTCTTCGCAGAGTTGCGCCCCCGCAAGCGTTCCCGCCATGTCGCGTAAGTCTCCGGCGTCACGGTACCCTTGATCGCTTTGGTCAACTGCTTGAGTACGGTTTTCACGTCAGCGACGACACCAACATCCAAAGGACGGGGGCTATTTGCAATCTCGCCTGGATCGATATCGACTCGCACGACGGCCGCATCGCCATTGAAACGTGGAGGTGCAGCGTGGCCGATGATGTAGTTCATCCGCGTGCCCAGAACCAAGATCACGTCTGCTTCGCGGAACGCTGTGGAGCGGGCCGTCAGATAGCAATAGTCGTGATCCTCCGGAATAACACCGCGACTTTGCGGCGTCGTGTAGAACGGAATACCGGACGCCTCCACAAAGTCTTGCAGCTCCTGGGATGCTTCTGACCAGATAATCCCGGTACCGGAAATGATGACCGGCTGTTTGGCCCCCTTCAATAGATCGAGAATCTGTTTCAGTTGTTCGTCATCGGCGGCGGGGCGGCTACGCTTTGACGGATCCCACGGCTCTGGCCAATCGAGCGTATTCTCGTCGACTTCGGCATAGAGCACGTCGCCCGGCAGGTCGAGATAGACCGGGCCCGGTTTGCCGCTCATCGATTCACGGAACGCACGGTTGATGAGTTCCGGAATGCGGCGCGGGTTGTGAATGCGCTCGGCCCATTTGGTGCAGGTCTCAAACATGGGCACTTGCTCGATTTCCTGGAAGACCTGACGGCCGGTGGACGCATCGGGGCTGGCACCACCGAGAGCGATGACCGGCGTACAATCGGCCCAGGCATGGGCCACGCCCGTGACGAGGTTGGTTGTTGCCGGGCCAGAGGCTGCCATGCAAATGCCGGGGCGATTGCGCAGACGCGCATACGCAAAGGCTGCCATCGCGCCCGCTTGCTCGTGGCGCACATCGATGCCGCGAATGCCTTGCGCCATCGTCGCCAATTCGACGTCCATCATCGGACCGCCCATGATGTAGAAGAACATATCCGCGCCCTGCTGCTTGAGCGCCTTCGCGATAATTTCCGAACCGATTGCCATGATAGCCTCCCTCGTGATTTCCAAGCGCGCTTAAAGCACGCTGCTTACCGAAAGAAATGCACCAAAGGAGAGGAATTTCGAGGGCTTGGTTAATTCACCTCTAACTAAGCCCAGCCGCCGGAGATCGGCACCACATGGCCGGTCACAAAACCGCATTTATCTGAGGCGAAAAATGCAATCAATTCGGCGACTTCCTCTGGTTGCCCGAGGCGCTTCGCCGGAATGTTCGAGAGCATTTTCTTCATTGCCGCCTCGTTCTCCGTCAGCTCAGGAGGGAAGTAGGTCGGGTTCTCAATATAGTTGGGGGCTATGGCGTTAACCTGGATGTTCGCGGCTGCCAGTTCGAGGGAGAGCGATTTTACCATCGCGTTCCCCGCCCCTCGCCCGGTCGCGTACATTGAATAGTTGGCCAATCCGCGGATCGGCGCCGCTGACGTCACCATGATGATTTTGCCCGCCCCAGCGTCTTTCATCGACGGCACTGCCGCACCGATCAACCGGTACGGCCAGACAACCAGAGCTTCCATCGCTCGCCGCATCTCGTCAGGATCGGCTTCGTCGACGGGCGCGCGGACCGCGGGATAGGCATCATTGCTGATCAGGACGTCAATCCGGCCTTGAGCGGACAACGCTTCGGAGATGACGTCTTCCGGCTCTTGCCCCGCGACCGCTATGGTTCCCGGAAATTCGGCTTCGAACGCCGACCGATTGTTTGGATCGGAAAACGCATCGTCGTGACAAATCACCCGCGCACCATATCCCGCGAGTACCTTCGCCGAGCCCGGGCCGACGAAATGCCGGACATTGGTAACCACGACTACCCGGTCTTCAAGCATATCCCCTACTCCGCTTCGCGGCGCAACGCGGCGTCAATCGCATCCGGCACCGGTGTGTAACTCTTTGTGGTGACGAGGTTCGCAAAAACTTGTTCCGGGCCACCTGCCCGCTCGACCATTTCCTTTTGAGCGGCGTTGGCTTGCCGGTCGATTTCCTCGGGATCAATCATGTTGCGCAAAATCGCCTCGTAATCTCGCAGCACGTCGACATAGAGCGGGTCACCCGAAAGGTCATGTTCTTCTTCCGGGTCGGATTCCAGATCGAACAACTCCGGCTCAAAGCCGACGTAATGAATGTACTTGTAGCGCCCTTTGCGAATCATGAAGGATCCGGAGGGCGAATTCGCCGCATGATATTCACTGAAAGCAACACGGTCCGGATCATCATCCGCCAATGCAATTCCGAACAGACATCGACCAGGTAATTCGCCCGCTTCCGGGTCTTCCGCAATAGTCCAATTGATTATACTGGGATGCACGTCCACCAATGATACC
>JABJCS010000548.1 GCA_018665505.1 Alphaproteobacteria bacterium | reverse complement strand
TACCGATAACCTCCAGCGTGACGCCCTGGGAAATCGAACTTACCGCGCGGGGGTCAACCAAAAGGGTGAAATCAGAATGACTGTGAATATCGATAAATCCCGGAGGGATATAGAGTCCTCTCGCATCGATTTCCACTGCCTCCACGGACGGTATAGCGCTGATTTCTGAGATCGCTCCGTCACGAATCAAAACATCCGCCGGCACGCCCGGATATCCGAGGCCATCAAACACCGTCCCACCGCGTATTACGAAATCTTGGATCGCAGAATTCCTTTGCCCTTCAAGTATCGCCTAAAATACAAGGTACAGGTAATATACCCCGAAACAACGGGCCGAAGGCTTGCATCCCCAAGCAGGCTCGGCTATACAGCCGCGCTTGAACTTCAGGAGTCGAGAGATGAAAGCAGAAACTCATCCCGATTATCACGAGATAACCGTCCAGATGACGGACGGGACAAGCTACAAGACCTATTCGACCTACGGCAAAGAGGGAGACACCCTCAAGCTCGATATCGACCCGAGCTCGCATCCGGCTTGGACCGGTGTGCACCGCCTGATCGATACCGGTGGCCAACTTGCCAAATTCAACAAGAAATTCGAAAGTTTCGGCCTCAAAGTCTAAACTAAAAATTTCGGTTGAGATTGATTTAGGGCGCCCGGTGGCGCCCTTTTTCGTTCAGTTGGCAGTGAATTGACGATCCAACCGTTGTACGCGGCAATACAGATCGTAACTCCGCCCCAACAAACTCACCAATTGTCGCGGCAACTCGGCTTCGCTCGCCGATTCCCAATCAAGACAAACCCGTTCACCTTCGAGACGATAGGCCTCATCCATCAAATCCTGGGTGCTGAGTTCGCCTGCTTGATACGCCTTCTGGACAAGTAACCAAGCCACAATTTGTGCCAATCGGGATGTGAGACGGAAGCTTTCACGATTCTGAATCATACGCTCATCGAATTCTCTTCGACGTTTATTTCGGTATTCGTGCTCAGCAAAACCGCGCGCTTCGATCAGGAGATCGTACGCTTCGTCATAGGTTCGCGAGAGATAGAGCGCCGTCAATTTACCGGATCTTTTTGTCTGTTTCACGTAATCCTAATGTCCCATCCCCCTTAACTATAACAGGATTCTAGACCGATTGCGCCTAAAATTGCTCACTATTTGGTTCACAGAAAACTCTTGAATCTATCCGTCGCATTCCAATCTAAGAAGTATTCCGAGCGCCCATAGTGGGCTCGGATAGTGTGAAACCGGGTCGGCCATATGGCGACCCAAACGACCATGTCGCTTAGAAAAGGATATGAAAATGCTAAATTTAGATTTCTCCCCCCTATTCCGGACCACCGTCGGCTTCGACCGTATGGCACACTTAATGGACTCACTCGCGAATGAGCCCACGAATAGTTTCCCGCCCTACAACATCGAAGCGACCGACGAGGACAACTACCGGATCACGATGGCCGTCGCCGGATTTGGCGAGGATGACATCGAGATCACCGCACAAGACGCACAATTGCTCGTAAACGGTCGTCTCGACCGCAATCAGGCGGAAGATAGCCGCACGTTCCTGCACCGCGGGATCGCCGAGCGCGCGTTCGAGCGTCGATTTAACTTAGCCGAGCATGTTGTCGTGAAAGACGCGCGTCTCGAGAACGGTTTGCTGCATATAGATCTCGTGCGCGAGGTTCCCGAAGAGAAAAAGCCCCGCAAGATCGCGATCGCAGGCGGAGACCCGAAAGCGCTTGAAGGCAAAGCCGCCTAAGGCGTCTAAGCTCCTCTCGAAAATGGGCGCGCATCGAAAGGTGCGAGCCCTTTTCTGTAACTATGCCAAGGCTTCGATACCGGCGCGAACGGTATCCGGCACCCGCACGGGCTGCCGGGTTTGCGTATCGACATAAACATGCACGAGATATCCGAGCGCGGCGGCATCGTCGTCGCCGACATGGAACAACCCGATATCATACGCCACCGATGTGTTACCGAGACGTTGGAGCTTGAGGCCCGCCTGGGCGACATCGGGATAGGTGAATTCCTTCAGATACGTGCATTTCGATTCGATCACGATTCCATGAACCGTATCGTTTTGATAATCGAGCAGCTCGTTGTCGACCAAAAAGCGGTTCACCGCCGTATCGAACCACGCGTAATAAATGACGTTATTGATATGCCCGTAGGCGTCGTTATCCATCCATCGTGATTGTAAGTCGATGAACCATTTGAAATCGGACCTACTGAACTGCCCGCCGGCGCTCATGCATTCGACTCGAGAAATGCCGCAAGTACTTTTAAGGTCTCTCTCGGAGATTCGATCATCATCATATGACCCACGCCGGGTAGGACCTCAGTTCGGCAATTGGCGATCGCTTCCTGCAGCGCCCTGGCACCCTTCACAGGCGTCATCCGGTCCGCGGCACCCAACAACAGCAACGTATCGCATTGCACGGCCCCTGCCGCCTCCTGTCCACCTTGATAAGCATTGGCGGCGTTGAGATCGGCGCCGAGCACCCCCGGCCGCGCATGCTCGATCAATCGGCCACCACCGCCCATCATCCACATGCCCGGCGCAATGTTACCGCCACGATGAGCCTGCTTGCCAAATCCCCCCCCGACAATCAGTTGCCCCGCCACGGGCTCGTTCGCCGTCGCCGCATCCAACAGATCCTGAT
>JABJCS010000547.1 GCA_018665505.1 Alphaproteobacteria bacterium | reverse complement strand
GTGTCCAGAGGTCCGACTTCGGATCGAATTTCGATGCGCCGAAATAAGCCAGCTTGGCACGCAACAGATCGATGGGACGACATGCCTCGCCGATCAGGTTGTCCTGAATTTCCGCATAGGGGTGACAAGACCCGACCTGTACCCGGTTCACGATGTAACGAAATTCCGGATGCTTGAGCAGGAAGGCCGCGATTGTAAGCGACGCATCTTCCTCAGCCAAAGCCACCTGCAACCCCTGCACATCGCGTGCGATGGCAACGTTCATCGCCTGAATATCGGTAATCTCTTGGCGCTGCTCGCCGCGTCGCGGTTCCAGTTTTTCTTCCGAATAATACCAGACGTATCGGTTGGTCGACGCATCATTAAAATTATATGTCGATGCCCAATCATAGAAATCGAATAAGATGCGATTGACGGTCTCCACCGTCATCGTAGCATCGACAAACGGTAATGGGTCGGCGGACAGGCCTTCCGTCAATTCGTCCACCAGTTCGGGATAAGGCTCGAGGAGCAATGAGACCAAGAGCTCCTGGCCTTCCAATGAGAAGTCCGATGACGCCCGGCAATATAGAGCATCCCAGGGCCGCACACTGCCTTCGAGCTTCGATAGAAATTCACCTATCTGCCTAATTTCCGAGCGAAGTACTTCTATCCGGCTGATTTGAAGCTCGTCTTCGACCTGCCACTCCTCGACATGTCGCCGCGCACGCGCGAGGACTGATTGAAACAGCGCGATGCGTTCCGGTTCTGCTGACGAGACCGACCGGATTCGGGCCAGTGCCGTTTCTCGAGCGGCGAACCAGTTGTGGATTAGCACCGGATGACTAACGAGAAACGGCGCCATGCCCAAACCCGTCGCATTGCCGATCCCAAGATAGCGCTTCAAGTCGCGCTCCATGAGTGTATAGCGCGACGGGTTTCTTCTCTCGGCGACATGCTCCACCAAGTCGAACGTGAAGCAGCGAATTAGATAGACCGCGAGCATTTCCGCTTGAAAGGGGCCCGCGAGTTCAGGACGTTCCGAATAGCTCCGCCGGTCCGCCAAGCCGAACTTACCATTGGCGTAAACCGCGGTCGTACGCATGAGATAGCCGATCTCCCGCAGCAAGCTCCGGTTCGGTTGCCGTCCCTCGGCGAGACGCTCTGTCACATGATTAAACAGGCGCACGCTCTTATTCGCCCGGCTCAGGACCAATTCCTTCTCGCTGTATCGGCCCGCTTCCTGGCACGGCGCCTGTGTCGCCAAACGGGCGATATCATCAGAGGTCGGAATACCGTCATACAGAACGAAAGCCGCATCCCAGGCCTCCGCGATTACGCGATCCGTTCGCGCCACCGGGTCCAAAAACTGCGAATAGGCGATCAGGCTATAGTGGCGCGACGGCGTCTCAACCGTGTAGAGCGCCGTCCCGTATCCATCATCATCTAACTCGAAGCTGGGTCGCGTAATGCGCCAGTTCTCGTTTCCCATGCGGCGGAGCATAATTCGCAGAAAACTCAAACGCGTCTGAAAGGTCGCCCCCATGAGTTCGAGACGCATGACCTCTTCCGGCGGTCGCAAGCCGATGTCATCGGGTGTAGCGCTAACGCTCATACCTTTTCGACGATTAGATAACAATGAACGTAATCCATCGCATGACCGGCCGGATTTTCGCGAACACGGGCTTCATAGGTGTCGAAATAGCGGTCAAGAATGTCCTGGCATTCTTCAGCCGGGCGCGCATCCGAGAGACCGGCCGCAAAGGTCGTCTCCGACCACGAACGCAGCGTCGGTATGTATTCACGGGCGAATTTCGCCGCGTCGCCATGATCCCGGAAATCAACCTCGTACGGACATTCGACCACCCGGGTTTCCACATGCTCCATACGAAGCCCTGCCCGGTAAACTAGATTGTCCTCCGATAGGAAGGGTGCGGTGAATTGCTCCACTGTCCGGTAGGATTGTGGAAAGTTCGTGTTACGGTATTCCTCCGCCGTAATCGTTCCGTTGTCCCGGAATTCAGCCCAAATCTCGCTGAATGTGTCGAACATGCTGACACTGCCGGTGGAGCCCAGATAGCGGCCTTCCTCATCAATACCAAAGTTGAACAAAGCAAGTTTGCCACCGACCGCGAGGTCGCTTGCCCGATTGGTCAGCATGCTCTCCCAATCGACACGGCCTTGCTCCACATAAGCATCGCGTTCCGCACCTTCCGCACCCACCATATGGACATGGTTCTCAATCGTGCACGGCTTCTCGCTAATATAGTGAGATGCAGTGGCGGAGAACCCTAGATTCAGGGTCCCTGGCGGGAACATCGGTTTATGGAACGAGGTCGCCGACGCAAAGACATAAAGATTTTCGATATCGGCAATATAGGTCTCCACGTCGGTCTCACCGTGGATATTGCGAAACACTTGGCTGAAGTCGTTTCGTGGTAGGTCCGTGTAGACCATTTGGATCGGCCGTGACGGCGCCCGGCGGCGCACTTCGCGCAAGACTGTCCCCACCATATTGACCGAGGTGCCACCATCCGCGCAGCCGGAATCCGCCATCGTGAACGGAGCGGAAATATCGGCAATTTCCATCGAGGCCAAGGCCTCCAAAATCATCGGCGTTCCACCGTCGATAACGTCTTTAGCACCTGTCGTGGCCTTGGAATAATATCCACCACCCTTCATCGAGATATGGCGTGTCGATGCCGTTGAATCGGTCATTCGTTTCCTCCCAATATAGGCATTTATTGTCATTCCCCTGTGTAAGGGAATCCAGCGCGGTTTTGCTACTTCCCCTTATAGTCGGGCTTGCGGCGTTCGCTGAAAGCGTTGATGCCTTCGATGTAATCTTCGGTCCAACGCAGCTTCTCATAGGAATGCCCTTCAACATCGAGGGCGACACTCAGCGGACTATCCAGCGCGGAATTCAGAACCCGCTTCAGAGAGCGCATGGAGAGGGGTGCCAGCGCATTTAGTTTGGCGGCGTAGCCGGTGACCATTTCCGTCAATGCCTCTCCATCGGCTGCGACATCGGTGATCAGGCCGAAATCCTTGCCCTCCGGTGCAGGGACCCGCTTGCCCAACATCACCATATCCTTGGCGCGGGTCATCCCAATTAATCGCACGACGCGGGCGCTGCCGCCGGAGCCGGGCATTTGACCGATGGCGGATTCAGGAAGGCCGACCAACGCGTCCTCCGTCGCGAACCGAAAATCGCATGCGAGGCAAAGCTCGAACCCAACGCCGAATGCGTATTTCTCGATGGCGGCGATCACCGGCTTCGAGCACCGTTCCGGTGCACCGATATTGTCGGCGAGATCGGACATCTTCGTCTTTGGAATGTCCGGAAAGCGTTTCACGTCTCCGCCAGAACTGAAGACATCGTTGGCACCCCGAATGACAATCACGCCAACATCATCATCTTCATCGAAGGCCTCGATGATGGCGCGGATCTGTGCCCTTCCCTTGAACGAGACGATGTTGAGGGGGGCACGGTCTAAAGTCAGATAACCGATTTTGCGCTCCGCATCGACCTCGACCCGCAATCCGTCCAAATCGCGCAGGATATCGCCGCGCCGTTCCGCATAATCTCGTTCCATCTCGTCTTTCCTCAGATTGAGTTTTTGTAATCGCGAAGTAGTTCGTAGTCGCCGGTCCGCAAATGCCGCCGCAGCAACTTGCCGGAAGCCGAACGCGGGATCGCTTGCACGAAAGCATAAGAGCGGGGCCGTTTAAACCGCGCCAAACCGCTCGTCAAACAATATGCATCGAGGCTCTCAAATGATGCGGACGGTGTCGCGGGTTCTATAAAGGCGGTCACCTTCTCTCCCCATCGGTCGTCCGGCATGCCGATGACGGCGACGCCCAGGACATCTGGCGATTTGGCCAACACGTCCTCCACCTCTTCCGCGTAAATATTCTCACCGCCCGAGATGATCATATCGTCGACTCGGCCCAGCACGTAAATTTCGCCATTCTCGTCGAACCGCCCCAGGTCTCCTGTGAAGTACCATCCGTCACGGATCGATTTCTCATCCGCGTCGGGTCGCTTCCAGTACCCAGAAAATGCATCGAGGGCATTCATGCTGGCAATAATCTCACCGGTCTCACCGACCGGAACTTCCTCGTCCGGCTCCACACGCTCGTCCGCGTCGGCGCGAACGACCCGCAAAGTTTGACCGATCCCGGCGCGCCCGGCCGATCCCGGGTTTTCAGCCAAATTATTGCGGACCGCGAAGGTGTAAATTTCGGAGGAACCGTAGAAATTACTAAACTGCGCTTCCGGGAAGATCGCTGCGCAGCGCTCAACCAATGCCGTGGTCATCGACATGCCCGCATAGGCAATATTGTTGACAGAGCTGAGATTGAAATCCTTCAGATCCGCCCGGTGGACGATGTCGTGGAACATGGTCGGTACCAAAAACAGGGAAGTGATCTTCTCCTCACCGACCATCGCAAGCGCCGCCCCGGTGTCATAAGCCGGCATGCAGACGAAGGTGCCGTTGAGGAAGGCCGACATCAGCAGACTGCGCACTCCCATCGTGTGAAACAGCGGCATGACGCCCAAGCTGACTTCACCGTGGCGGTAATGCAGTTGCGCTAAACAGCCAAGCGACGCCGTCCGCTCAGCCGCATGAGACCGTGGCACACCCTTGGGTCGACCCGTCGTGCCCGATGTGTAAAGCATCAAGCATATAGCGTTGTCGTCAGCGGCCTCCAGACCGTTATATGGTTCCGCGGCGGTCAACCCAGCATAATCGATCCCCGCCCCGTCACCGTCGACACGGATGAGTCGACCCACCGGAAACCCGGTTTCGATGACGGCTGCCAACACGGCTTCGGCCGAGCGAGACTCGTAGATCACGACTTTCGCTTCAGCATCCTCAATCACATAAGCCATTTCGGACCCGGACGCGCGCCAGTTGAATGGGCTGAAGATTACACCTAGCGTCTGGCATGCCCAGTATAGGCTCGCCATCTCCAATCGGTTCGACAATGCAGCCACGAGATGATCACCAGTGGAAAGACCCAACCCATTCAAACCACCCGCGAGCCGTTGAATATCAGCCTGCCATTCCGCATAGGAAAGCCGAACATCCCCATCCACAATCGCCGTTGCGCCAGGTTCCCGTGCGGTCGAGGCCGCGAGCATGCGCGCCATCGTCATTCGCTTGCTCCTTCCGCAAATTCCAAAATAGCGCGCACCATGCCGTCATAGCCAGTGCATCGGCAAAGATGACCAGATAGCATATCGCGTACCTGTGCTTCATCCGGGCTCGGGTAATGTTTGAGAAAATGACTCGTCGACGCCAAAACGCCGGGCGTGCAAAACCCGCACTGCAATGCGCCATGGCGTGAAAACGCGTCCCGCAATCGATCCAGCTCCTCATCTGTCGCCAAGCCTTCGATAGTGGTGAGCTCGGCGCCTTCCACCTGTACGGCCAATGTGGAGCAGGATCGTGCTAACCGACCATCGAGTATGATCGTGCATGCACCGCACACACCATGCTCACACCCGACGTGGGTGCCGTAGAGGTGCAATTCATGACGCAAAAAATCGCTTAACAACGTACGCGATTCGGCGAAACCACTATGCGGCTTTCCATTCACATTACAGTTCACTCGGACGCGTTCACCTGGTGCTACTCTTCTCATCGAACTGCCCCTTCCAAGGCATGACGCATTGCTTTTTGTCCCAGATAAAACGCCAGATGGCGGCGATACTCCGCTGAAGCGCGCCTGTCGTCCAAGGGCTCTAGATCGCAGACCAATTGGCTCGCCATTCGCTCGGCGATCTCTTCTATCTCTCCCTCGGCACTTTCCACTTGGCCGATGGGATGATCTTCCACGCCGCCGAGACCCAGCCCGCATTGGAAAGCTCCGCCATCGTGCCGCGCCCAAGCAGCTGCCGCGACAATCGCGAAATCGCCGCGACGCTCATTAATCTCTTCAAAGGCAATGCCGGCGCCGTCACCCAGAACCGGCCAATACAGCGCGGTCACCATTTCGTCTCCCTCGCGCGCCGTCGTCAGAGCGCCTTCAAAGAACTCACTCGCCGCTATCCGCCGCACCCCCCGCACGGATGACAGTTCGACTTCACCCGCCATCGTCGCCAAACACAGGGGAGTTTCGGCGCTGGGATCCGCGTGCGCCACGGAACCACCCAATGTCCCTCTGCTGCGGGTTTGATAGTGACCCACATTGTGCAAACCAGCGATCAATAGCGGTAGAGCAGCGGCGCAATCCGCCGACACTAAGACATCCGCTTGCCGCGCAAGCGCTCCGATCCTAATTTTATTCTCGATGCGTTCTATTTGCGCCAATGCCTCCAACTCGTTGATATCGACAATGACTTCCGGTCGAACCATCCGCATATTCAGCAGAGCACCGAGCGACAATCCCCCCGCCATAACCAGCGCATCGTCGCCGAATTCCGAAAGCAACGAAAGTGCCTCTTCCAGGGTATCCGGGCGGCAATATTCGAAGGGTGCCGGTTTCATGACTGCCCTTTCCCGTCATTGGCCAAGCGCCAAACCTTATCGAGCGTCAACGGCAGTTCAATATCGTCTCGGTCAAGCGCGTCGGAGACGGCGTTTGCCATAACCACCGGCGTCAACATCGAAGAGCCATCGCCCATTCCTTTCGAGCCTAGTGAGTTCTGCGGCGAGTCCGTGCGGGAATGGGCAAGCTCTAACGGTGGCAAGTCGGCAGCGGTAGGGCATAAATAATCAGCAAATGTTCCGGACAGAAAATTACCGTCCTCGTCGTAGATCAACTCCTCGAACATCGCGGCGCCAAACCCATGGGCAAAGCCACCCCGGACCTGGCCTTCGACAATGATGGGATTCAGGATCCGCCCAACATCGTGAACGGATGCATAACGCTCTATTCCCACTCGCCCGGTCTGAGGGTCGATTTCGACTGCCGCCAAATCGCAGACAAACCCGAATGTCACTGCAGAGGCGACACGGTCAGCGCTGTCCGGCGCATCCAG
>JABJCS010000546.1 GCA_018665505.1 Alphaproteobacteria bacterium | reverse complement strand
GGCCAATATTGGCCAATCCGACCTTGGGCAACCTGCACCGTTTGGCTGGCGCTCGACAAGGTGGACAAAGCGAACGGTGCAATGAAGGTCATCCCAGGCTCGCACAATCGCCAGGATTGGCGCCATCATGGGGACGACAACCCCAATCTAACTCTCAACCAAGTCATCGGCGAAGAACAACTCGCGGCAGAGGACATCCGTTATATAGAATTGGAGCCGGGGCAGTGTTCAATTCATGACGTCGGAATTGTCCACGGCTCTGCGGCCAATACATCCGGTCGGCGGCGGGCCGGTATGGCACTTCGCTATATGCCGGCGACTTCCGGTCTTTTTCGAGATGACAATTTACCGCTTAGCAAGTTTGACTGGAGCACTCTGCCCATTGCGCTACTGCGGGGTGAAAACCGCAACTCGGTGAATGATTTCGCGATCGGCCACGATTGTCCGAGCTGGTAGACGTTACTCTGAATCTTTGCGCCGCATCATTGGGGCGGACCCGGGGACCGGAGCCTCGCGGCTTGGACCGCTGGATTTGGCTTCTATCTTCGCGAGCTTCAGTTTCTTTCGTTTTTTGGCCTTGAGTTTCTTTTCCGGTTTGTTCTTTGTCTCCGGCTTACTCTTTGTTTTTGGTTTGGGCTTTGGTCGTGCCTCCGAAAACTTTTCCGCAGCCGCTGGAGCGTCTTCGGTTGTCGCGGAAGGGCTCGGTCGTGTTTTGTATGATTTTTTTCGGCCCGGTCCATCGGCTCTCGCGTTTCGGTCGCTCCGGTTGAAACGGTCCTCGCGGTGCGGTCGCGAGGGGCGCT
The DNA here is from genome assembly GCA_018665505.1 of Alphaproteobacteria bacterium. The sequence continues at coordinate 2,922 of JABJCS010000546.1, read as the reverse complement.
CCGATCGTGCCGGGCGCGCGGAGCGGGGTGGATTGTCCATCCGGGTGATCTTGATCGTATCTTCGACCACCATTTCCGGCCCGACGGTTTTGAGAAATCCATCGACACTCGCAGCGGTCAGTTCCACGAGGGTCTCATCTTGCTCGATATTGATCTTGCCGATTTCGTTCTTCGTGATTCCCCCGACGCGGCACAGCATCGGTAGTATCCAGCGTGCTTCAACGTTCTGAGAACGGCCGATGGTGAGCGAGAACCAAACGCTTTCCCGGAAGGCTTCGTGGCGTTTCGGGCGTTCCTCGGCAGGGCCGGTATCCATTAGATCCTCGGGTGCGGATTGCCCGGCGCGATATTGACGCACGAAGGCGGCGGCGATTTGTTCTGGACTTTGTTGCGCCAAAAGCTTCTCGATAATGGATTTCTCATTGTCTTCAATGGGACTGGTGAGCGTCGAGTCGGCGAGCAGTCGCTCGTCATCTCGGCTCATGACGTCATCGACCGAAGGCGGCTTCGCCCATGTGGCATCGATATTCACTTCACGGAACATGCGTTCCACGCGTTTGCGCCAGTTGTGCGGCACGATCAAGGCGCTCACACCTTTGCGTCCGGCCCGGCCCGTGCGCCCACTGCGATGGAGCATGGTTTGAGCGTTGGTTGGCAGATCAGCGTGGATGACCAATTCCACATTCGGCAGATCGAGGCCGCGCGCAGCGACATCGGTGGCGATACAGACACGTGCCCGCCCATCGCGGAGTGCTTGTAGCGCGTGGGTGCGCTCGTTTTGACTGAGCTCACCTGATAGGGCCACGACCGAGAAGCCCCGATTGTTGAACCGGCTGGTCATACGGTTGACCGCCGCTCGCGTACCGCAGAACACGATGGAATTCTTGGCTTCGAAATACCGCAGCAGATTGATAATCGCGTTCTCGCGGTCATTGGGTGCCACGGCAATGGCGCGGTATTCGATGTCGCCGTGTTGTTCGCGCTCGGAGGTCGTCGTCACCCGCACGGCGTTTTGCTGGTAACGCTTGGCCAATCGGACGATGGGGCGGGGCACCGTGGCCGAAAACATCAGTGTTCGGCGTTCGGTGGGGGCTGAACCCAGGATGAATTCCAGGTCGTCGCGAAAGCCCATATCGAGCATCTCATCGGCTTCATCAAGAATGACGGCTTTCAATTGACTGAGGTCAAGCGATTTGCGCTCAATATGATCCCGCAAACGGCCCGGTGTGCCGACCACGATATGGGCGCCCCGGTCCAGGACGCGCCGTTCGGTCCGCATATCCATGCCGCCGACACAGGAGGCAACCGAAGCGCCTGTCATCTCATAGAGCCATTCGAGTTCGGATTTCACCTGCAACGCTAATTCACGCGTCGGTGCGACCGCCAGCGCCAGTGGTGCGCGCGCATGCTGGAACCGCTCGGCATCGCCCAACAGCGTCGGCGCGATGGACATACCGAACGCCACTGTCTTACCAGAACCGGTTTGCGCGGAGACCAATGTGTCCGCATCCTTCAATTCCGGCACCAGGACGGCTTTTTGCACGGGGGTCAAAACGTCATAGCCGCGCTTGTCCAATGCTGCACGCAACGGCGGGACGACGCCTTCGAATTCGGTCATTAGTGTCTCTTTCAGAAATCGAGTTTTGCGCGCCGGATTTCTCGGTTTCGTTCGGTGGCGGCGCACGGTGCCGCTCTACATCGAGCGGCAAAAATTCCACAATCCGGCGTGTTGTACTGCCTGCGGCTACGGTTGCAAAGCCCGTGGTCGGACTTTAGTGAAGGTAAATTGTACTTTGATGCTCCGATCAGGACCAATTTGATGATCATTTTCGCCACTCTCGGCCCCACCGGCAGCAATCATGAGCTGGTCACAAAGCGATATCTCGCGCTGCACGGTCTCGATGATGTGAACGTCGTGCTTGTTGAAAATTTCAATGATGCCTTGCGCCGGATGGAAGCGGGGGAGGTCGATTTCATCATACAAGTTGCTGTGCATCCATCGGCGACAGAGACAGTGGCGGCGGCGCATTTCGAGCATGGTATTTATGTCATCGACGCCTTTATCTCGCCAAGTCGCCCCTTGGCCGTGCTCACGCGGGCGGATGTCGAGATGCCGCGAACACTTGGCTTGCAGCCGGCGACCGAGCGGTATGTCGATGCGTCCCGGTGGGCGGAGCTGGTGCCAGAGATTTCGATCGTGACCGTGGCAGAAGGCCTGTTGGCCGGGCGGTTCGACAGCGGCATCACTGCGCTCGACGTCGCGTCGGAACATCCCGGCGCCTTCAAGGTGGACCAGGAATTGGGCAGCGTCGACGATCCTTGGATCGTCTATGGCCGCGAGCGCGTCTCCGATGGCGGTGTTGTGGCGTGGCTGGATAGCCCCGCTTCCCGGATGTATCACCAAGGCCTGTCACGTTGATGGTTTCGGCCCACCCTCCATGGCAATTTTAAAGGACGAATGATGGAAGTTTTGGCGGCAATCCTCGGGCCGATTTCCGGCCCGACATTGGCGATGTCGCTAGCCGCGGTGTTCGTTGCCGGTTTCGTACGTGGTTTCGTCGGCTTCGGTGCGGCGATGATCCTTATCATGGCATTGAGTATCTTTCTCGGCCCTCGCGCGGCTGTCGCCATCGCCAGTATCGCCGGTATCATGACGACGATACAGCTGCTGCCGGATGCAATTCGCTTTTCCGATCGGTCGTTCGCCGTGCCGTTCGGGTTGGCGAGCTTCGTTGCCGCACCGTTCGGGACTTTGATCTTGGTGACCGTCGACGCGGATATCATGAAGATGGCGATTTCTGCCTTTGTCTTGATCATGGTCGTGATGATGTATCGCGGCTGGCAATTCGGCAGTGGCACCCACCCGGCGACGATCATCGGCACGGGGTTCGCGTCGGGATTTGTGCAAGGATCGGCGGGGAT
>JABJCS010000545.1 GCA_018665505.1 Alphaproteobacteria bacterium | reverse complement strand
TCGACCACGGCTTCCTCCACCGACATACGGACCAATTTCATGTCGATGATCGGGGAGACCTGGGTCATACGGTTGCGAATTGTCAGCCAGTCCGACAGTGATTTCAACGGCACCAGGATGCTCATGCGTTGCTGTCCGGTGACACGTTGCAAATTGTCTCTTTTCCAGTCTTCCTCGGCCCGAATGATCAGCGCTTCGACAACTGCCCTCAATAACGTTTCGATGCCGCCGTCCGGCGAGGCCGAAAAACTTCGCACGAAAGTGCGCCCTGCATCCGCCCGCCCGAATCGACTCATCGACACTTCGACGGAGGGAACGCCGGTGCGTGGATCAACGATCAATTCTGCCACCGTCACCAATGTTCCAATAGCGTCGTATTTACGAGCAATAGCAGATAGATGCTCTTCACTACCATTTAACGCTTGCTCGGCGCTAATGACGGCGACATCGGAATAATCGCCGAGCGGCACGGTCATCGGCAGCAAACCATTTGGCGCGGGCCGGTTGGCCCAGGCCGCATACCAAGGATTCGGATCGTCCCAGAGGAATAATGAGCCCGCGGCCCGGTAGACCGGAAGGACGACAACCGGCTGGCTCACCGTCTCCGCCAAAGGCACCTCGCGTTGGCGGAGCATCTCCCGCACGGCCTCGCGCTTGAAACGAACCGTCAACTTAGCGACATATCGACCGCCGCCAAATTTCTCTTCCGTGACCGCGTAGTCGCGAATCGCCCGCCGAACGGCCTTAATATCGATATCCGGAAGACGGTCGTAATCGTCTCTCAGTGTTATTTTCTCGATCAGCTGTTGCAGCGCGTCCTGTTGGGCCTGTTCGATCCCACGCGTCTTGGCTTCCAATTCGTCGGCGGCACGCTCATCGACCGCGATGCCTTCCATCGTGTACAGGCTACGCACATCCGCTGCACTGGTTCCGGCCGAAAAGATTAGGACGATTACCGCGCTCGCAAACACACTACTGGGCAAGGCCCATCGATCGGACATTGCAAACGTCTCCGGATGAAGTATTTTCAGCCCATTGGTATATACAAGTTTCACCGTGAGGACACCATAGCCGCTCCGCCCCCAAATACTCCGATGACGTACCGCAACGCGGGCGTGGACATTGACGCAGGAAACGCTCTCGTCGAGGCAATCAAGCCATTGGCCCGATCGACCGCGCGACGCGGCGCCGATGCCGCCCTTGGCGGATTCGGTGGATTGTTCGACCTACGCGCCGCCGGATTTGAAGACCCGTTACTGGTCGCTGCGACAGACGGCGTCGGCACGAAACTCAAACTCGCCTTCAACACCGGCATTCACGATACCGTGGGTATCGATCTGGTCGCCATGTGCGTAAACGACCTGGTGGTGCAAGGCGCGGAACCGTTGTTTTTCCTAGATTACTTGGCGACCGGTCATTTAGAGGCCGACGTGGCGGCCGCGGTCGTCTCAGGCATCGCGGATGGGTGCCGTCAGGCTGGATGTGCCCTTATCGGCGGCGAGACGGCCGAAATGCCGGGCATGTACGGCGACGGGGAATACGATCTGGCCGGATTTACGGTCGGCGCCGTCGAGCGCACGAATGTCATCGACGGACAAAATGTTGCCGCCGGAGATATCCTGCTCGGCTTGGCATCGAACGGCGTGCATTCGAATGGTTTTTCACTGGTCCGCCGCGTAGTCGAGCATACGGGTGTTACATTTGATGCCCCCGCGCCCTTCGATTCCCGGCAGAGCCTCGGCGAATCGCTGCTCGCGCCGACAAAAATCTACGTTAAATCCTGCCTCGCCGCGATCGGAACCGGTGGCGTCCATGGAATTGCCCATATTACAGGCGGCGGATTGGTCGAAAACCTTCCGCGAGTCATCCCGGACGGCCTCGGTGCCCATCTCGATAAATTGTCATGGCCGTCGCTGCCGGTCTTCGAATGGATTGCGGATGCCGGAAATGTCCCGAGCGAAGAAATGCAGCGAACCTTCAATCTGGGCATCGGGATGGTGTTGATCGTCCACCCGGATACCGCCGAGCAAGCCACCGAGGTGCTCCGCGAACACGGCGAATCAGTCTATGAGATCGGCCGGGTCGTCGAACGGGACGGCGGCCCCGAAATTACCATCGAGGAATGACAGGTTGTCGGGTCGGTTGAAACTATCGGTACTGATCTCTGGCCGGGGCAGTAACCTGCAAGCATTGATCGACGCGTCCTTAGCGCCAGGGTTTCCAGCCGAGATCGTCCGCGTTATCTCCAATGTTCCGGGGGCGGGCGGACTTGAGCGGGCTTCGACCGCCGGAATTCCGACCGCTGTCGTACCGCACAAGGATTACCCCGATCGAGAGAGTTTCGAATCCGCATTAGATCAAGAAATACGATCCGCCGGGACGGAGCTCATCGCACTTGCCGGATTTATGCGCTTATTGACGGGAGGCTTCGTCGATATGTGGCGGGATCGGCTGATCAACATCCACCCATCTCTCCTCCCGTCCTTCAAAGGGCTTCACACCCATGAGCGAGCCCTCGAAGCCGGAGTTCGATATACGGGCTGCACCGTCCATTATGTCCGGCCCGCGATGGATGAGGGCCCCATCATCGTACAATCGGCGGTACCCGTCCTCTCCGAAGATGACGCCGACACCTTGGCTGGCCGGGTGCTGGTACAGGAACATGCAATCTACCCGCTCGCGGTGCGCCTCATCGCGGAAGGTAGGGTTCGTGTCGACGGGGAACGCGCGGTGATCGATGGGGAAAATGTCCAGGCACCGGGTGCGACGATTAATCCCCTCGTCTAGCCGTCTAGATATCTTGCGCTTAGGCGTTCAAACGTATACGTAATTCATAGAATTCAAGCTATTGGGGAGACGCACGGAAATGGCTCCGGAACTCGATTATCTTAAATCCTCGGACGAGCACCTCAAGACATGGGGGCTTGTCACCAAGCTCTTTACCGTGTCGGTGGTCGGGCTCACTATTCTTTTGGGATTAATGGCGGCGACGCTTCTCTAAGCGATCCAGCATATCGGAAGATAAAAGGCGCGCCGTAATGGCGCGCCTTTTAGTTTGCCTAGCCTAACGCCTATTCGCGTCGTTAGCCAACGATCTCCAAACCAGCAAAGAAGTACGAAATCTCCCATGCGGCGGTATC
>JABJCS010000544.1 GCA_018665505.1 Alphaproteobacteria bacterium | reverse complement strand
GACAGGATAATAAATATCACCGCGAACTGATCCCATTCTTTTGGCGCCCAATCGAAGCTATCCCGATTGTCGATCAGCCAGGCAATCGCCGGCAATGTGAACGACATCACGCTGAAGGTGACGAAGCTGCGGGCGGCGTAAGCCCGGCTGCGCCATTCACTTTTGGCAACTCGGCCGACCAGGACGTCGTTGATCGGAATTTGTCCAAAAACAACCAACATAAAGGCCAGCGAGACGATCAAGGCTGGTGCACCGAAAAGATTGATCATCAGGGCGAACAAGGCGGTTTGAACTATAGTCACGAGGCCGAAGATCGTGCGAATCGAATACCGGTCCACCAGGTGCCCCACGACCAATTGCGCGAAGGCCGCCATTGAGAAGACGAAGGCGGACCACAGGCCTACTTCCGTCAACGAACCCGCGAGATCGCCCAACCGAAGATTAAAAATCTGCGGCAACGAATATGTCGTGGTCTGAAAGATAATACCGCCAAGTGCCGTCGAGAGGAAAATAATGGCGAACACCTTCACGATGACATGGCGATCAATGGAAATTCCACCGGCTGCGGCCGCTCCGCCTTCCGAGGGGTACATCGTCTCCAACTCTCCGGCGCGGACGTACATCCAATAGGCAATGCCCGTACAAACAGACAGCACGCCCGGCACGATAAATGCCCAACGCCAATCATAGAGGTCGAGGATGGCGCCGGTCAGCAATGGGGCCGCCGCGACACCTAGATTGCCAAAGACGCCGTTCATGGCCAACGGCATGCCGGTTTTAGCGCGCCCCTGCACAACCATCGCGATCCCGACGGGATGATAAATCGAGGCGAAACCGCCGATTACAAAGAGACCAATACCCATTTCCAACGGCGTCGTCGCAAAACTGCAACCGATGGACGCCAAACCGATGCCGATGAAGAAAATTTGCATCATGCCGTGCCGGTTCCATTTATCGGCGATCCAACCGGCCGGAATGGCGCCCAATCCGAACGCCACCATGCCAGGCGCCGCATAGGGGAGTAAATCTTGGTAGCTGAGGTTCCAATCCACTGAGAGCTTGATCACCGCCGTCGCGAAGATCAGCACAAACAGATGGTCCATGAAATGGCCGACATTTAAGAAAAAGAAATTGACGTTCTCGCGTTTCATCCCGGATGTCCTCTTGCGCCAGCGCGCCGGCGGGTTTTTATGCTTGGCCAACTTACCCATTATTGCATTGCTCAGATATGCGATATATTGACATAATATATCGCTAAACCGCCAAATTAGCCGTAACAGCATGTTTTTCCTCAGGCAGTCTGGTCTTTCGCTGGAAAATTCGCCCTAATGGGCAAAGTTGGGGATGGGATTAATTATCAGAAAGTTATTTGTGAACGACACATGGTCGAAGCAAGTAATCCAACATCCCTGGCCGGACCGGCTCTAGGGTCTCAAACGCATTTGATCCGTAAGATTCAGGTGACGCCAGGCGTCTTCTGGGTCGAGGTGCCGGAAGCGGACCTCTTTATCATGTGTGGTTCTCCGCCGGACGCGGTCAAACATCTGATGCGGCGGGGCTTAATCGTCGAGGAAGAAGTCGACGGTGTGGTCTTCGAAAACGGCCCGAACGCCGTCCTGCTGTCCGACGTCATGCTGCAAGGCGGAAGTTTCGCTAATTTGAGCGAGTTCCCAGTCCTACAAATGTTCTACCGGCAGGGTATGATCCTGCCCGGCCATCCGGGGAACACCGGACGCAAGCCCGTCCTTATCGGCACGCAAGACCAAGTCGCGGCGCAACTCAATTATATTTATCGCGGCAACTACGGCCTCATCTCGAAAGAGGAGATCGAGGCGACCGGTATCGATTCCGAAACCGCCGACGAAATGATGCGGATGAAATTGCGATTCGCCTTTGGCGGTATTCGCGACACCACGGAATTCGTCGATACCCTGGTGGTGGGACGCGAAGCGGAAGAGATTCGCAACGGCGTCATGGTCAAACGCCTGGACGTAAACGTCTACGAGATTTCATATCGCGGTTCCTCCGTTAGTGTCGATTTGAACATTCCGAGACACCGTCAATACGAGTCGCCCTATCCGCTCAGTTACCATCAGGTGGAACGTGACTATTTCTCGGTCATTCATTCGGGCGAGGCCGACGGCTGGGACATCAACCGCCCGACGATGTCGAGCATCATCTGTTTCCAAGGAAAGCTGTTTCTGGTCGACGCGGGTCCAAACCTGCCTGCGATCATAAACGCCCTCGGTATCTCCGTCAGCGAAATCGAAGGCATCTTCCACACCCATTCCCATGACGATCACTTCGCTGGGCTGCCAACATTGATGCAGACAGACCACCGAATTCGTTATTTCGCCACGCCGTTAGTGCGCGCGGCCGTTACGAAAAAATTGACCGCGATGCTCGGCGTCGAAGAGCGCGAGTTCGAACATTACTTCGATGTCCACGACCTGGATTTCGACTCTTGGAATAAGATCGGTGGACTGGAAGTACGGCCGATTTTCTCTCCGCATCCAGTGGAGACAACGTGTTTCTATTTCCGGGCGATGGGCCCCGAAGGGTACAAAACATACGGCCATATGGCCGACATCGCGTCGTTCAGCGTCTTGGAATCCATGGTCACGGACGACGATACCGCCCCTGGCATTTCCGAAGCCCGATTCGCACGCACAAAATACGAATACCACGTGCCGACAAACGTAAAGAAAATTGATATCGGCGGCGGCTTAATCCACGGCTCGGCGCTCGATTTCAAGGACGACCCGTCCGACAAAATCATTCTGGCACATACGGACCGCGAACATACACCGGAAGAGAAGGAAATCGGCTCCGGCGCGCCCTTTGGCACGGTCGATGTCCTAATCGATGGGTACCAAAACTACGTCTGGCGGTTCGCTTATGAATATCTGAAGACCTATTTCGGCAACGCTAGCAACGACCAACTGCAAATGCTGCTGAACAATCCGGTCACGACGTATAACCCAGAATCGATCATCGTGCGGGAAGGTGATGGCCACGAACACGTTCACCTGATTCTCACCGGAAACGTCGAATGGTTGACCTCGGAAGCGCAGATGTCCGGCATACTGTCGGCCGGGGCTTTTATCGGCGAGCGATCGGTTCTGACCGAACGTCCGGCCTCAATTACCGTGCGCGCCGCGAGCTTTGTCCGCGCGTTGCGCATCCCGGCGAAACTCTACGTCGATTTCGTGAAAAGCAACGATTTCTTCGACGATTTCCTGGATCTGGGCAATTCGGCGAATTTCCTTCAACGTACCTGGCTGTTGGGCGAGGCGATCTCGCAACCGGTCCAACATCGGATCGCGAAAAGCCAAAACATGGCCTATATTCCGAACGGTGACCTGTTCGCGGTCGAGCCCGGCAACTTGTTCATTGTACGGTCGGGCAAAGTCGAGCGTGAAATTGTCGGCGATAAGGTGATCAACATCGGAGTTGGCGATTTCTTCAACGAAGAGAATGTTCTGTTCGATGCGCCGATGACCTTCAATGTACGTGCGCTAGAAGACACCGAAGTTTGCATGATCGATGCGTCGATCATCGGCGAAGTTCCAGTCGCCCGGCGGAAAATGTTCGAGACATTTCTCTTGCGTATGCAGACGTCACAGGGCTGATTGCGCTGCGCACCGCGCGGACACCGCGCTTCTAAATAACGAGCCCCCTGAGTACCGAATCTGATGAGCGAACCCGAAAACACGGACGAAAACGCCGAAACGCGCGACTTTATCCGCACTATCCTCGCGGATGACCTGGCAGCGAATCGCTATGACGAAATCGTCACCCGGTTTCCACCGGAACCGAACGGCTATCTGCACATCGGCCACGCCAAATCGATCTGCCTTAACTTCGGCGTCGCCGAGGAAGTGGGCGGGCGCTGCAATCTGCGCTTCGACGACACCAACCCGGCAAAGGAAGAGCAGGAATATATCGACGCCATCCAGGAGGATGTGCGCTGGCTCGGATTCCAGTGGAGTGGCGAGCCCCATTACGCCTCCGACTATTTTGAGCAGCTTTACACCTGGGCGCAGGGATTGATCCGAGACGGCAAGGCCTATGTCGACGATTTGAGTGCGGACGAGATGCGCGAATATCGTGGTACCCTGACAGAGCCCGGCACCAACAGCCCTCATCGTGAACGCTCGGCCGAGGAGAGTCTCGACCTGTTCCAACGCATGCGCGACGGCGAGTTTCCGGACGGCGCGCGGATCCTGCGCGCCAAGATCGACATGGCCTCTGGCAATATTAATCTACGCGACCCGGTCCTCTACCGGATCATGCATGCGGAGCATCCGCGTACTGGCACCGCGTGGTGCGTCTATCCCACATACGACTACGCGCACGGACAGTCGGACGCCATCGAAGGCGTCACCCATTCGCTCTGCACCTTAGAGTTCGAGGATCACCGCCCGCTCTACGATTGGCTGCTGGAGAACTTGCCGGTACCGTCGCGGCCGCGTCAGTACGAATTTTCCCGCCTCAACCTTACCTACAACATCCTCTCGAAGCGCAATCTCATTCAACTGGTCGAGGACGGCCATGTGACGGGCTGGAACGACCCGCGGATGCCGACCATCTCGGGCCTGCGCCGCCGCGGCGTGCCGCCGGAAGCCTTGCGCGATTTCGCCAAGCGCATCGGCGTCACCAAATCCGACGCGACGGTCGAGACCCAACTCCTCGATCATTGCATGCGCGACCTGCTGAACCGCACGGCGCTGCGCCGCATGGCGGTGCTCAACCCACTCAAGGTGGTGATCGAAAATTACCCCGAAGGCGAGAGCGAGGAATTGCCCGGCGTCAACAATCCGGAGGACGAGAGCGCGGGCAGCCGCATGATCCCGTTCAGCCGTGAATTGTGGATCGAGCGCGACGACTTCATGGAAGACCCGCCGAAAAAATTCTTCCGCCTCGCCCCCGGCCGCGAGGTCCGCTTGCGCTATGCCTATTTCATCACCTGCACCGATGTGGTGAAGGACGCGGATGGCGAGATCGTCGAACTCCGCTGTACCTACGACCCCGCGACCAAGGGCGGCAACGCGCCGGACGGGCGCAAGGTCAAGGCGACCATGCATTGGGTCTCCGCGCCACACGCGGTGGCGGCGGAAGTGCGGCAGTACGAGCATCTCTTCACCGCCGAGGCGCCGGGCGCCAGCGGTAACTATCTCGACGACATCAACCCGGAATCATTCGCGGTGCTGAAAGACTGCCGGTTGGAGCCCGCCTTGGCCGATGCCCCTGTCGGCGGTACGCTACAATTCGAACGCTTGGGATATTATTGCGCCGACCCGGACGGCACGCCCGAGCGCCCCGTCTTCAACCGCACCGTTGGCCTGCGCGACACTTGGGCTAAGGTGCAACGCCAACAGGCTTCGGGCCAACAAGCCACCGCCAAAAAGAAAGGCTGAGGGTCCATACATGAACACGGACAAAATCGGCCCCTTGGATCGCGCCTTGGAATTGATTCTGTCGTTGGATCATATGGACCCAGCGGCAAACCTGCCCGAGGAACTGGACGGGCTGTTCGATCACCTGGCGCAATTGGAGTTGTCGGAACCCCTCGACGTGGTCGAAGGCTCGATCTGGGCGCTGTGGTGCAGCCATTCAGATGAAAGCGCGGTGCAGCGCATGGAGCGGGTCATCGGCGGATTGGCGCAAGGCCGCTTTGACGCCGCCGAACGCCTACTCGACGGCTTGATCCGCGACTACCCAGATTGGGCCGAAGCCTGGAACAAACGCGCGACGTTGTATTTCCTGCAAGACCGCGACGAGGAAAGCATCTCCGACATCGAGGAGACCCTGCGCCTGGAGCCGCGACATTTCGGGGCACTCGGCGGTTTCGGCCAAATTTGCCTGCGCCAAGACGAGCCGGTCAGCGCGAGGATCGCGTTCGAGAAAGCGCTGCTGGTAAACCCGCACCTGGACGGCGTGCGCGAGATCGTCCACGAGCTGGGCGCTGAGTTCCGACCGGTGATGAACTAAACACTCCCTAGCTCGGACAAGTATCCACGCGACTCTCCGCCAAGCAAGGCGCCAGTTCTCCCCTGGCCGCCCTGCATTCCCGCGCCAGTTTGTTGGTTAAACGTAAGTCGATCGGCATAGCATCTGACCAGACAATGCCGTTGTAACGGATGGAGGATGGTACATGGAGCAAACACTCGAAATCGAGGAAGGGCAGGTCTTCACCACCCCGACAAAAACGCTGACTGATGCGCATTTCCTGTTTTTCTCGGGCCTGACCGGCGACAATCATCCGATCCACTATGACGTCGAATACGCGAAGGCGACCAAGTTCGGCGCACCTCTCGCGCACGGGCTTTTGCTCGCCGGGATGACAGCGCTCGGCGGGTCCGATGCCAGTTTCCAGATCGAAGGATTCGTTTTTGTCGAGCAGGGAAGCCGCTTTCTGAAACCCGCGAAGATTGGCGATACGATCCACACG
>JABJCS010000543.1 GCA_018665505.1 Alphaproteobacteria bacterium | reverse complement strand
CTCGTCGCCGGATTTTCTATGCTCTCGGATGACTGGCGATGGCGCTATCTTCATTACAACGCGGTGGCGCAAACCCCGGCGCCGCGCGGCTCGACTTTGCGGGTGAGCCGCCATCCAAATGCTTATTTTCACTTCGGTGTGACGATCTCCCGGATTGAACCCCAAGCGGATTGCTTGGCGATATCGACGACTAAAGGCCACACGCTGGAAACAGACTTCATCATTCTTGGCACCGGTTTCGACACGGACCCGATGAAGCAGCCGGTCATGGATGGCTACGCGGACAACATCTTGCAATGGCGGGATTGCTACACGCCACCGCCGGGTCTGGAGAATGAAGGCTTGGCGCTGTTCCCCTACCTCAACCGGGATTTTTCGTTCAAGGAGCGTGACGTCGGCAAGACGCCTTGGCTTGAGCGAATCCACTGTTTCAACTACGGCTCCAAGATGAGCCTTGGCAATATCAGCGGCGATATTCCGGCGGTGAGCGAAGGTGCCGCCTGGCTAGCGCGTGAAATGGCAGCCGGTTTCTACACCGAGGACATTGAGCAGCACTGGCGATTCCTTCAAGATTACGACACGCCGGAACTGCAAGGCGACGAATGGACGCCGAGTGATCTGCCGAACCCCTAACCCGACCCTAACAATGGATCTGCAAACATGAGCGATATTTTCGAAACTGCCGCCGTCCGGGCGAGCGGATTAAAAGCGGACCATCCTTTGGCCGCTGCCCTTTCGGGTCGCGACGATATCTTGACCATGACCCAACAGGCGCACGATGCCGCGTTGACGCCGGACGCTCCCGGCGGATTGTCACACGGCGAGCGTGCGGCGCTCTGCTGTCGGATGGCTCGATTGAACCGGGAGGAGGGATTGGCGGCGCATTTTATGGCCTTGATGGCGGATGCGCCGAGGGACACCGCGCAGCTCGCCGATCCGGGTTTCGACGGCGGCGGTGACGCCCGTCTTGCCGCCATTCTGCGTCATGCCGATCTTGTGACGACCGACGCCAAGGGCGTCGTCTCCGGTGATATCGCGGCGCTAAAAAATGCCGGTGTCTCCGAGGACGATATCGTCCGATTATCGGAATTGGTCGCGTTCATCAGCTACCAGATTCGCCTGACAATTGGATTGCGCCTGATGGGAGAAGTGCTATGAGCGATATCCTCCACGAGTTCACGACCACGGTCCCCCATTGGCGCCCGCGTGTCACGCCGATCAAACTGGAGGACGCGACACCGGATCAACTGGATGCGCTGAAGGTCACGCCATCGAACACCAAGGTCTCGGACTATGTCCTCGTTCTGGCCCGTGATAGCGAGACCCTGCGCGAGCGCACGCCGCTCTTCAACGCCATCATGTATAATCGAGGTGGGATGTCTCGCGCCGAGCGGGAACTCGGCGCTGTCGGCACGTCCATCGTCAATCGCTGTGTCTATTGCGCCGCCGTGCATGCCAGCCGGTACAACGTGCTGGCTAAGGATGTCGCCGTCATTGAGCGCATCTTCGCCGACGGGGAAGACGCCGAGCTTGATCCGCGTCAGAGTGCCATTTTCAATTTTGCGGTCAAACTATCGAAATGCCCGCCGGATGTCTCAAAAGCCGATATGGAAACGCTCACCGCAGCCGGGCTTAACCCGGACGAAGTGCTCGATCTAGTTTTGTCTGCGGCGTTGTTCGGTTGGGCGAATCGGCTCATGCATAGCCTTGGCGATCCCATCGAGAATGAGGGTTAGGTGCGACTATGCGGAGACTGTAGCCAGCTCATATCCGGGCCCGCGGGGACAATTTGGTTTGGATTGAGTTGCGGCATAGATATGTAATATCCGGATTTTATTTCGGTAAAGTTACAGGTCTCCGCGATGCCGGGCCACTGATAGAGCTCACGCGTATAGTCGGAAAGATTGGGATAATCTTGGAGCCGCCGCAAATTGCATTTGAAATGCCCAAAGTAAACGGGATCAAAGCGCAACAGCGTCGGAAAGGTGCGCCAGTCCGCCTCCGTGATGCGTTCCCCGGCTAAATAGCGTTGTTGCCCCAGACGCTTTTCTAGCCAGTCCATTCCCACAAATACCTTGGCGACAGCCTCTTCATACGCGGCCTGCGTCTTGGCGAAACCGGTACGATAGACGCCGTTGTTGATGTGTTCGTAGATGAAGGCATTCACTTCATCGATCTCCGCGTGGAGATCGGCTGGGCAGTAGTCTATCGGGTTGGCACCTACCTGATCGAACGCCGAATTGAACATTCGAATGATTTCGGAAGATTCGTTGTTCACGATCGTCTTGCGTTCTCGGTCCCACAATGTCGGGACCGTTACTTTGCCGGTATAGGCGGGGTCGGCGGATGTATAGACTTGATGGAGGCGAAAGACGCCGTCGTCGCGCGGCTTCATGTCGTCGTAGCCTTCTGTATAAGACCATCCCTCGGACTTGGGTGCATCTGCATGGGAAATTGAAATGACGCTTTCGAGCCCTTTCAGCTTTCGGTAGATGACCGCCCGGTGTGCCCATGGGCAGCTTGGGGCGACGAACAGATGGTATCGTCCCGGCTCCGCCAAAAATCCATCGTCGCCGGATATACCCGCCGTGCCGTCGGGCGTAATCCAGTTACGGAAAGCGGAGGATGCGCGAATGAAAGCGCCGTTGCGATCTGTCGGTCGTTCGTCGCTCCCATCCCATTTACCGTCGACCAGTTGACCCATTCTCATTTCCTTTCGCGTAATTATTGGTGGATTTTTGTGGGTACGGTTCATCTTCGTAGAAAGAACTGCATAAACAATTCTTTTTTGGTTCGACCTTGGCATCGTTTCACACGCGGCTCTATTAAAATAGCCTCTCCAATTGGAACGCCCACGACATGAAAGCGGACACTTCACATGATTGATTTTATCGGACAGCCGGAGCCGAATTCCATTCGGCCCTTTAGCCG
>JABJCS010000054.1 GCA_018665505.1 Alphaproteobacteria bacterium | reverse complement strand
TAACGCTCTCGCGAATGCGAGTACCGCGCCGACAAGAATTCCCGGTGCCATCAGAGGAAGCGTAATGGTGGAAAATACGCGGACGCGGGATGCACCAAGCGTTCTGGCGGCGGCCTCGAGGCGCCTATCGTTAGAAAATGTCGATCGGCGCATGGCACGGACCATCAATGGAAACGCCATGACAGCGGCTGCGATTGCGGCTCCTTTCCATGTAAAGGCAATTGAGATGCCAAATTGGGTATATAGCCAACTCCCGAGAGGACCTGAGCGGCCAAAGAGTATGAGAAGGAGATATCCAACAACCACTGGCGGCACTACTAAGGGGAGGTGGAAAACGGCGTCTACGGCTGATTTTCCATAGAATTCTACTCGTGCCAACAGCCAAGCGGCCGCAAGGCCGAGAGGCAGGCAGATTAGCACGCTTACGACCGCAACCTTAAGGCTGAGGAGCAGTGCCGCAAATTCGAATTCGGTCAGTTCGAGCATTTCTTTTCGAGTAACCTAAACCCGTATTGTTCGAAGATTGCGAGTGCGGTCGCGGTGGTGAGGAATTCAAATAGACTTCGGGTGTCCATAGAAGCGTCCAGACGATCAATTTGCGCCACAGGATAGACGATATCGCCATGGAATGTTGGGTCAATCGTCTCCGCGACATGGACTCTGGCGCTGGTGAGAGCATCCGAGCGGTATACGAGACCGGCGTCGGCTTCGCCGCGTTCCAGGAGATAAAGTACATGGCGGACGCTCGGCATGCGAGCAGCGCGTGGCGCGATCGAATCCCAAAGGCCCAGGCGTTCTAAGGCTGTTGACGCATATTCTCCTGCCGGTACATAAGCAGGATCGCCAATGGCAAATCGGAGTTTCTCGAACATGGAAGCTGCATCTGATGCGAGGGGAGGGAATGCGGCCTGGCCTTGCGGTTGGATGAGAGCGAGGCAATTGCCGATGAGATCGCGGCGACTCCCTGGGCGAAGCCGCTTTCGTGCTTCCAGCCAATCCATCCAGCGCGGGTTGGCAGACAGAAAGATATCGGCCGGCGCACCTTGGTCGATTTGACGAGCAAGCGCTCCGCTGGCCGCGAATACCGGAACTGCTTTGGTCCCGTTTAGTTTTGAATATAAGGCCAAAATTTCGGTCACGGGTTTTGTTGTACTCGCGGCGGCAAACAGTCGAATGTCGTTCGCGCTAGCGATGCAGGGCAAAATCAGGACAGAAACAGCGAGGGAAAGCCAAATAGAGAGGCGTTGCAGCGGACTGTTTTGCCTATTTTTGATAAAGGTCCGCTGGATCAACAAGTTGCTCCGCAATGGTGATCAATGTGCCGTCACGCACCGCGCGATAAAAGCATGAACGTCGCCCAGTATGGCAGGCGACACCGGTCTGATCGACCTTCAATAGCAATGTATCGCCATCGCAATCGATTTGCATCTCTTTGAGGATCTGTACCTGTCCGGATGATTCGCCCTTCCGCCAAAGAGATTGGCGCGACCGAGACCAATAACACACCCGTCCGGTTTCCAACGTTTCCAGTATGGAATCGGTGTTCATCCACGCCATCATCAAGACTTCCCCGCTATCGTGCTGTTGTGCGATAGCGGGGACGAGACCATCTGTGTCGAACTTGATTGAGGCGACGAAGTCGTCGGAGCTCATGGATCAGCCCGCTTTGTTGTATCGATCGAATCCCGCATCGAGATCGGCGATCAAATCGTCAATATCTTCGAGCCCGACATGAATACGCATGGTGAATCCGCCGGGGTTCCACTCGGTTGCCGTGCGGTTCTTTTCAGGCGAAGCAGGTATCAATAGGCTTTCGAAACCACCCCAACTAGAACCCATTCCATAGAATTTCAAGCCGTCCAGCATCGCGGCGGCTTTATCGGAATTCGTGCTGTCGACAACGAAACCAAAGAGGCCGGAAGCGCCGGAAAAATCGCGTTTCCAGAGTTCGTGCCCCGGATCCTGTGGTAATCCCGGATGCATGACGCGAATGACTTCCGGGCGCTCTTGCAACCAACGGGCAATCGCTAATCCGGATTCGTGATGGCGCGGCATGCGGACACCCATCGTTCGCAATCCGCGCAGCGCCAAATAAATATCGTCCGGTCCGGAACAGGCACCGAAACTTTGCGCGGAGCTATAAATCTGCTCGTGCGTAGCCTCATTGCTGGTGATCGAACCCAGCATGACGTCGGAATGCGCGACGATATACTTCGTACCCGCTTGCACCGATACGTCGACTCCTTGAGCGAGCGGTTTGTAAAAGTAACCGCCGCTCCATGTGTTATCGATGAGGGTTTTGACACCCTTCGCCTTTGCGACTTCGACGATGGCGGGTACGTCTTGCATCTCAAAGGTTTGACTGCCGGGCGATTCCAACCAAATCAACCGCGTATTCGGACGGATCAATTGTTCGATCCCGGCACCGATACCCGGATCATAATATTCTGCCTCAACACCAAAACGAGCGAGAGTACCATTGCTAAAGTTGCGGGTCGGCCCGTACGAATTATCGGTGATCAAGATATGATCGCCGGTCTGCACGAGAGCCATGAGCGACATGGTAATGGCAGCCAGTCCGGACGGCACGATTGCGGTACCCGCGGCGGCATCGCCTTCAAGCGCCGTCAAGGCATCCTCCAGCGCGAAAGTCGTCGGCGTGCCCCGCCGACCGTAGCGCACTTTTGCGGTATCGCCGCGTTCCGCGTATTCCTTCATCGTCGGGAACAGGATCGTCGAAGCGTGATAGACCGGTGGATTGACGGCGCCGTGATGGTCAAAAGGGTGGCGACCGGAATGGGTGATTTTTGTGTCGTCTTTCATGCTTCGCTCAATTGGTTTATAGAGACCCGCCTAGTGGCGGCGGTGGACATTGAAGCATCGTGTCGGTCTGCTAGCCAGCGGCTTTTTACGAGATATGTCGACCGGAGGTAGGGGTGTCGGAAATCGAGAAAGTGGATTGCGTCGTGATCGGCGCGGGTGTCGTGGGCCTCGCGGTCGCGCGCGAAATGGCCATGGCGGGACGCGAGGTGATTGTTCTGGAAGCTGCGGATATGATCGGCAGCGAGACCAGTTCCCGGAATAGCGAAGTCATCCATGCCGGGATCTACTATCCAAAGGACAGTCTGAAGGCTTTGCTCTGTGTCAAAGGTAAGAAACGGTTGTACCAATATTGCGACGAGCACGGCGTCACCTATAAGCGCATCACGAAATTGATCGTGGCGACGCTCGGCGATCAGGTCGATACACTGAAAGAAATTCAAGCCAAAGCAGCGGCGAACGGTGTCGGCGATCTGGAAATGATCGGCGGCAACGAAGCGACCGATATGGAGCCTGAATTGAACTGCGTGGCAGCACTTCTGTCGCCGTCTACCGGCCTCGTCGATAGCCATGGCGTCATGCTGGCCTATCAAGGCGACGCGGAAGACTACGGGGCTATGATCGCTTTTTTGAGTCCGGTGCAAGGTGGGGAAGTCACGGAGGACGGCGTCGTTCTGGACGTTGGCGGGGAAATGCCGATGCGGCTCGCCTGCAATACGGTGATCAACAGCGCCGGATTACATGCCCCGAC
This sequence comes from Alphaproteobacteria bacterium, assembly GCA_018665505.1. Next base: position 2,403 of record JABJCS010000054.1, on the reverse strand, counting down.
GCTGCTCCAAAACATCTCAGGTTTTCCGAGGGAACACGCGCCAAATGCTTATTATGCCAAGGGAAATTATTATTCCCTGTTAGGTAGATCACCGTTCAACCGTCTGATTTATCCGGTTCCCGAGCCAGGTGGGCTCGGCGTGCATATCACCATCGATCTTGGCGGGCAGGCGCGGTTCGGGCCTGATGTGGAATGGATCGATGAGATCGAATATTCCGTCGATCTTGCACGTGCGGAAAAGTTTTACGACGCGGTTCGCACGTACTGGCCGGGATTAAAGGATGGCGCATTGGCTCCGGGGTATTGCGGCATACGTCCGAAGATTTCCGGCCCCGGTGAAGAGGCGGCGGATTTTGTCGTCCAGGGCCCCGACATTCACGGCGTTCCCGGAATGGTCAATCTGCTCGGTATTGAATCGCCGGGGCTGACCGCTTCACTGGCGATTGCGGATCGGGTTCGTGAGGTCCTTGAGGCTTAATTTGGAATAGCGCCTCTCAGACAACGTCATTTCGATTGCCTGTCAGATATCCATTGGCGGCCCGACATTGACGGGCATATAGCCGACCCGGCGAGGGTCCATTACCTTGCGGGTAATCTGATTGAATGGTGAGAATCCCCGTCGCTGATAATTAGGCAATGCGGAAGGATGATCCAATGTACAGGTATGAAGCCAAAAGCGGTTGGGATGATAGCTCCAGGCAATATCGATCACCGCTTCGAGAAAATAACGGCCAAGTCCTTTGCCGATGAAGTCAGGGATGAGGCCGAAATAAGAGAGTGCGATATCGGTCCGGTCGCGGCGGTTCAGTTCCGCATATCCCGCCGGTACACCGCCAACGAATAGGCAATATATCTCGACACGATCATCATGGATAATCTGGGTGAGAGGATCATCTTCCATGATCCGCCGTTCATACCACAACCATGGTTCGCCGACGGTGTTGTAGAGGTAGCGATAAAAGCTGACCGTCGGCTCCATGATGCGCGTCAGCATGACCGGATGTTTTAAGACAGGGGGGTGGATTTGGGGTCGGCTTGGTGCGCTGTGCATTTCCAGATAAGTGAACGTCACTTCAAGGCGGTTGTCTTTGAATATCATTTCAACTTCCTTCCCGCCCGTCGACCCAGCGCGACATAACAATCCGATCTTCCACCGAGTATCCAATACGCTCGTAAAATTGGCGGACTGCATCGTTCTCAGGCCTGATCATGAGCTCGACTTTCGGAACGCCCAATTCTCGAAGCCACTTTTCGCCATGGGCCATGACCTCACGGCCGAGACCGTCTTTTTGGCGGTCAGGGTCGACCGCGAGGTAATATATCCAACCGCGATGGCCATCGCTGCCGACCAATACGCTCGCGACAATCGCGTCATTGTCGGTGCCGACGAAAATTTCGCATTGCGGTGTTTTCCGCGCGAGCGCGATGTCGTCATGGGGCGCGTTCCACGGGCGCGTCAGCCCGCACGCTCCCCATAGCGTCACAACTGCATCGACATCTCCATCAGCGATGGGACGAATTCGCATTTTCGCCTACTTTTCGACGGGCAGGTCTTCCCGTCCACCCCATTCCGTCCAAGAGCCGTCATATATGGCGACATCGTCGCGCCCGTTGAGATAGAGCCCAAGCGCTAAAATGCAGGCGGTGATACCGCTGCCGCAGCTGGTCGTGATCGGTTCCGCCAAGTCGACGTTTCCGGCTTCGAACGCTTGTGTGAGTGAAACGCCGTCCACCATTGCCCCGTCTTGGATGATTTTGGCATAGGGGACATTCATCGAACCGGGAATATGGCCCGACCTTAGGCCAGGACGGGTCTCTGGTTCCGTGCCGTTGTAGCGGCCAGCGCCGCGAGCATCGACGACTTGTTCGCTGCCACTGGCGATGTTGGCATTTACTTGATCCGCTAAACGCAGCAAATCGGCGCGTAATGTGGCCGAAAAATCAACCGTGGGCGGAGCAGGGATGTCAGCGGTTACGGGCCGACCCTCAGCACGCCATTTTGGCAGGCCTCCGTCGAGCACCGCCACATCGTCATGACCGAAGGCGCGGAACATCCACCATCCGCGCGGTGCGGAATAGATACCGTGTTGATCATAGACCACGACCTTGCAGTCGTTTGAAATACCGAGCGCACCAACGCCTTTAGCGAATATTTCCGCACTCGGCATCATATGCGGCAGAGTGGCGTTCGGGTCGGCAATTGTATCAATGTCAAAGAACGGAGCCCCCGGGATATGCGCGTCACGGTAATTCGCCCGCGTGTCTTCCTTGACACCGACGCGCGGCAGGGAGGCGTCGACGATACAGACCTTTGGATTGTCGATATTTTCAGCGAGCCAGTCGGTAGAGACCAGCGCTTCGGGTTTAACGTATGACATTGAGTTCCTTTCCTGAACTTAGTCG
>JABJCS010000542.1 GCA_018665505.1 Alphaproteobacteria bacterium | reverse complement strand
CGCGGGCGCGGGCGCGTGAAGCCGACGCGGCGTTGGCGAAAGGGGAGGTTTGGGGACCGTTACACGGCGTGCCCATGACCATCAAGGAATCCTACAACGTCGCCGGACTGCCGACCACGAACGGGCGCCCGGAGATGAAGGACAACATCGCCGAGGCCGACGCCCTGGCGGTCGAGCGTCTGAAAGACGCCGGAGTGGTACTATTCGGCAAAACCAACGTGCCGCTCAATCTCGCGGACTTTCAGAGCTATAATGAGGTCTATGGGACCACGAACAGTCCGTGGGACCTTAAGCGCGTTCCCGGCGGCTCCTCCGGCGGCTCCGCTGCGGCACTAGCAGCAGGGTTATGTGGGTTCGAGTCGGGCTCCGATATTGGCGGATCGATCCGCAATCCCGCGCATTACTGCGGCGTCTTCGGACACAAGCCGACCTGGGGCCTAATTCCGCCGCGCGGGCATGCTCTGCCGGGCTTGCTGGTCCAGCCGGACCTGTCAGTGGTGGGTCCCTTGGCGCGCAGCGCCGGCGACCTCGAGGTCGGCGTCATGGCCATGGCGGGCCCGGATGAGCTCGACGGCGTTGGCCTGAAGCTTGACCTCCCGCCGCCGCGCCAGACGAAGCTCGGCGACTATAAGATCGCCGTCTGGAACAATGAGGCGATGGCACTGGTCAGCAGCGAGGTCGAGGAACGTGTCACGGCCGTGGCGAAGACGATTTCGGATGCCGGCGGCACGGTCGATTTCGACGCTCGGCCGGATTTCGACCCGGCGGAAGCGCAGAATATTTTCCGCACCCTGCTGTGGTCGGCGATGGCGGCTCGCATACCCGACGCGGATTTCGCCGAAATGGTGAAATCCGCCTCCGAACTATCCCCCGAAGATCAAAGCGGCGGGGCGCAATTGCTGCGGATACAGACCATCTCGCATCACGACCACTTCACCGCGCATAACAAACGCATGCGCCTGCGCTGGGCCTGGGACGCCTTCTTCCGGGACCACGACGCCCTCATCGCACCAATCATGGCGACGCCCGCCTTCGAGCATGACCAGAGTGCCATGGGCAAACGCAAGATCACGATCGACGGCGCGGAGCGGCCTTATTTCGAGCAGCTGTTCTGGGCGGGTCTGGCGGTCTGCTGCTACCTGCCATCGACGATCATTCCTACAGGGCCGAACAAAGATGGGTTGCCGATAGGCATCCAAATCATCGGCCGCCAATACGGCGATCTAGAGACCATCGGATTGGCCAAACTGCTGGAGGCCGAAGGCTACGCCTTCACACCGCCGCCGGGATATGCGAGTTGAGTGATTGTGACGAGTGTGAAGGATTGGTGGGCCTGGAGGGACTTGAACCCCCGGCATAGCCGTTATGAGCGGCTCGTTCTAACCAACTGAACTACAGGCCCGCCGTCTATATACCAGCGCCGGGGGCGGCTGTCAGTCCCCAGTCGAGTGCGGGCAAAAAAAAAGCCCGCGAAACGTCGCGGGCTTTTTCGGATGCGATGTCCGACCGGTCAGTAATCAAGGAAACTGCGGAGTTTCCGGGACCGGCTCGGGTGCTTTAGTTTGCGGAGCGCTTTGGCTTCGATCTGCCGGATACGCTCGCGGGTGACCGAGAATTGCTGGCCGACTTCTTCCAGCGTGTGGTCGGTGTTCATGCCGATGCCGAAGCGCATGCGCAGGACCCGTTCCTCGCGCGGCGTAAGGCTGGCCAGCACGCGTGTCGTGGTCTCCCGCAGATTCGACTGCATGGCTGCGTCCGAGGGCAGAATAGCATTCTTGTCCTCGATGAAATCGCCGAGATGACTGTCTTCCTCGTCACCGATGGGCGTCTCGAGGCTGATCGGCTCCTTGGCGATCTTCAGGACCTTGCGGACCTTCTCGATCGGCATGGCGAGCTTCTCCGCCAATTCTTCGGGCGTCGGCTCGCGGCCGATCTCATGCAGCATCTGGCGCGAGGTGCGGACCAGCTTGTTGATCGTCTCGATCATATGCACCGGAATGCGGATCGTGCGCGCTTGATCGGCAATGGACCGTGTAATGGCCTGCCTAATCCACCAAGTGGCGTAGGTGGAGAATTTATAGCCGCG
>JABJCS010000541.1 GCA_018665505.1 Alphaproteobacteria bacterium | reverse complement strand
CGGCTAAGGTACAAATATAACAGGAGCCAACTATGAGCGATGTAATCATGCACCATATCCGCGAGGGCGCGGGCGACCCGCCCATAGTATTCGTGCACGGCTATCTTTGCGAGTTGGACAACTGGCGCCACCAAGTTGCGCATTTAAAGGCGACCAACACGGTTCTTGCCTGCGATCTGCGCGGCCTCGGCCAGACGCCGCTCGGCGATGGCGAAATGACCATTGAGCAGATGGGCCAAGACGTCGCCGACCTTTTGGCGCATCACGATCTGAAGAGCGCGGTGCTGGTGGGCCATTCCATGGGCTGCCGGGTGATTATGGAAGCCAACCGCCTGGCGAAGGAAAGGATAGGGGGATTGGTGCTCGTCGACGGCAGCCGAGGCGGTCAGAATCTCGCATCTGACCAAGCCAGATTTGACAAGGCGATTGCCGAGAACGGTTATCCCGCCTTTGTCGAGGCCTTGTTCGAAGGTATGTTCTTCGGCGACGCACCCGGCTGGAAAGCGGCGGCGCTGCAATCCGTCTTTGGTGTTCCCGAAGGCATCGGTAAGACACTCTATCGCAATCTAATTGCCTGGGATGCGGAGCAATTGGACCCAGCCCTGGCAGATATCGACGTGCCGGTTCTCATCCTGCAGAGCACGTATATGAATTTGGAACGCCGCCGGCTCCGTCTCAATGCTGGAGAGACAAGTCCCTATCAAGAATTGGTCATGGAAAGAGTAGCAGATGTGCACAGCGTCTCGATCCCGGCAGGGCATTTTACAATGATCGAGGAGGCGGACGCGACGAACACAGAGATTGAGCAGTTTGCGAATCGGGTAAGTGGGTAAATCGCTCTTCGATATCCGGCGAAATGTTTATCAACTTACCGGGGAAAATATTTAAAAATTTTATAATCAATAAATAATTATTTGATAAATATGGTTAATACTTAATAACCAGTATAACATTTTGTGAAATTATACTACTTGGCGCTGTTTTCCTCGCAATTCAGTGGATAGGCTTTGGTGTTGTTTATGGCGGGAGGGGAACTGCCGTTAGGGACAACGTATGAGAGCTCAGCCCTTGGAGGTGAAGCGCCTGATTGATGGCGCCGACGAACAACGTCGCTCCCATTTTCCCATGAACGACTTTGCCGAAGAAGAATACGGCACCTTCATGGATACCATGTTCTACTATTGGCAGTCGATGCGGATGCCGCACTCGCTGATTCCCAGGGTATTGGATTTCCGGCCTCGGGAAATATTCAGTGAGGCGGAAATGGAGCGATACCACGGTGTCGATGTCCGGCCGGTTGAGCCGCCGAACTTCGTTATGCGCGAGCATCCCGGCGGTAAAGTGGCCGACCGCTATGGCAATATTAGCGATAAGCCGATCTCTCAATTTCCGTCTAGGATTCACGCGGAGGCGTGTAGCGCGGATTACAATCTCTGCCGGACTCTGGGTTTCCCCCAATATCACGAGGTTGATCAAATTGTCTGTGGTTATTCCCGGCGATACCGGCGGCTCCTGCTCCCGCTCGCCGACGAGAAGGGGAAGATTGTTCGTCTCGCTTATGTTGTCCGCTTGCTCGAACCCGTCGCCAGAGTGTTTTGAACACGATGATGACGCAATCGGAAATCCAGAGTGAATTAAAGCAGGGTCGCGTTCAATGATTTTTCGACCGATTGATGTCGTCCAAGATAAGCGATGGGGTGATGAACAGGTACGTTCGCGCTACTCGATTGAAACATTTCGCAAGCGTGAATCTGACAGTGTAATGGACACGTTTTACTATTACTGGGAGGCAATCGGGCAGGGTGGGAATGCGGCATCGAACTTTTCGAACTTTCGACCCTTTGAGGTCTTCCCATCTTCAATGGTGAGTCGAATAAGTTGGGTGGAAACTTCCGACCCGAATCCAGAGAATTTCATTCTACGGAATCACTGCGGCGGCGCGATGTTATCTTTATACGGAAGCATGGAGGGGACGCGGCTCGGTGATTATCCCAATCGCATGCATCGCGATGCCACGATGGCGGAGTACCAATTGTGCAAACAGTTGCGGCGCCCGCTATATCATGAATTTAACCAAATATTGGCGGGGATTCCGCGGCATTACCGACGTATTCTAATGCCGCTTCTAAATGAGCGAGGAGAGGTTGTCCGTATCGCTTATTCATTCCGAACGATATCAGTATTCCCCCCACAAATGCATGAAGCCGCATGAAATATGAACTCTTGGAAGCCACGCACCGGAGTGACGGTACCGACGATCAAAGCCGATTTCTCTATTCGATGAACGACTTCGCGGAACGCGAGACCTATACACTCCTCGATACAATCTTTTAATATTGGCAATCTCTGTGTGGTGATGGCCGCCAAGTGCCGCAGGTCGGCTCATTCGATCTAAGATCTGTTTTCGGCGACAGTGTTCCTGATAAGCTTTCATCGGTTTGGTCAATTTTGATGATCCGGCCAAATTTATGATGACAGATCATCCGAGGGCGCAGCATGGGCCGTTCGGTGCCGCTCTTCGTTACAAACCATTACTCAAAATTCCAGTGGCCATGCACGCTCAATCCACAATGAACGAATATCTCCGATGCAAGGAGACGCCGCAGCCATTCTATCACGAGATTGATTAAGTCGTTCGCGGCGTCGTTCGGCATTACGTCCGGTTGATGTTGCCATTAAGCCAATACCGATGGAAACGTCGTTAAGATTGCTTATAGCGTTCGTTTGCTCGAACCGATTTATCAATTTGGTTGTGAGATTCCAGCGAATTCCTAAACCGGCTCTAGCGATGCGACGGGTGCGACGCCTGGCACCGTGACACCGCGCGGGCGGCCGTGGGAATCGGGCTCGTATCGTTCGAAATAGACCTTGGGCAGCGGCCAACCTTCCGGCACCGCGAACCATAATCTCAAAAGGTGCCGGCGGCGTTCCAGTTCGGGGAAATCCTCGTATTCGGTGCGGGCGTGCAGCGTCGTCAGGTTGTTCACGATCTGAATGTCACCCGGGCGGAAATCCATATCGAGGCGGAATTCGTCGCTCTTAGCGAGTGTATCTATGAGGTCCATTGCCTCAATCTGCGCATCGCTGAGTCGGGGAACTTCGTCGAAGCGCTGCGCTGATTCGACGAAGCGCCGGATATAGCACACCGTCGTCTTCCCTTGATGGGCGTTATAGACCGGTAATTGGTAGTATGGCTTCTTTCCGGCGGGAACTTCGTCCCGGCGGTCGATGTAATACGGCTCGCGCAAAATGGCTGCCAGGTCCGGGCGGCGTTCCAGAATTTCGTTATGGATGGCCGATGCACTAGTGATCATGCTGAGACCGCTGGATTTCGCCGGACGTAAACATAATAGCGCGACCAGGTCCGAAGCGATATCGGTGTGCGGAATCAGGTTCGCCGACGATTGGTAGCCGCGGAAGTGCGGATCAGCCGCGTCGACGCCGATATCCGTGACATGCCCCAGTACATGGCCCTTGCGGTTCTGCATGATGGCATCGCCGAGATAGCGGCCCATGCCCCAAAACGCGAGGCCAATATCCTCCCGTGTCCAGCGTTCGACCGGAACACCTCGGATCAGTGCAAAGCCACGGCCGTCGACCAAATCTCGCCGGATCGCGGTGAGAACAGGTTCCAGCGCCGGTAGTGAGAAATCTTCCCTCCCGACATCGATGATCTCAAGATCGCGCGCCCGAACACTGGCGATGGCTTTCTCGAGTTCGGTGACCTCGTCGCCGGTCAGCTCATGGATCCAATCACTGCGTGTCGCCATATCGCGACCGAGCCAGACGGTCTCGCCTGCAATCGGCGCCAAACCGTCATCTGAAGTTGTCGAGAGATCATTCATGACATCATCCTATCATACCGGTGTTCGGTCACCTACCCCAACGAAGCGCCATCACGTCGAGTGAGCGGGCGAGTTCCAACAAGCCCTTGCGGGTTTCCGGGTGCAGGGGCTCCAAGGGATGACGCACGGCGTCGCTCGTGATGACGCCACCTTCCATCATCACAGTCTTCGCAGCGCGTAGTCCGCATTGGCGGTTCTCGTAATTGATAAGCGGCAGAATACGGGCATATTGCGTGGCCGCCTTGTCGCGGTCTCCGGCGCGGTGGTGTTCGATTACCGGTTTGATCAACTCCGGGAGCAGCGCGCTCGACATGCTGCCGGTTGCACCCGCATCGAGATCGGCCATCAATGTAATTGATTCCTCGCCGTCGAGCGGCCCGTCGATGGCGTCGCTCGCCGCTTCGATCAACGCTCGGATCTTCGCGGCCGTGCCGGGCGTCTCGATTTTGAAATAAGCAAGCTGGGGGATCGCTTGGGCAAGTTCCGCCAGCAGTCGGACGGAAAGCGTCACCCCGCTCAAGGGAGCGTCCTGGACCATGATCGGAATGTCGATGGCGTCTGCGAGCTGTTCGAAATGCTCCCGAATGCTGGTCTCGTCCGCTTTCAGGGCTGTGCCGTGATAGGGCGGCATCATCATGATCATTGCCGCACCGGCATCTTCCGCGCGTTTGGCGCGTTCGACCGCAATCCGCGTGCTGAAATGGCTGCAGGTCACAATGATCGGGATACGCCCCGCGATATGGTCGAGACAAATCGTGAGCAGCGAATCCCGTTCCTCATCGGTCAGCAGGAACTGCTCCGAAAAATTTGCCAGAATACAGGCCCCGTCCGCCCCTTGGTCAACGATGCAGTCGAGGGCGCGGCGCTGACTATCGAGGTCGAGGTCACCGGTCTCGGTAAAAGTCGTCGGCACGACGGGCAAGATGCCGGAATAAATGGTCTTGGTCATATTCGCTTCAATTCTCTTTCATGTGCTCATACTTCGACAAGCTCAGTATGAGGTCTCTACCTTGTGCGAACAAATGTCCCCGCCCTAACTCCGCCGAAAGGTGAAGATGAGGACAATCGATTGTCACAACGCTTGGATATCATGCTGCAATATTTCTAGCCCACTGCGCATTAGCCTGTCGGCGGCATCGGGTGTTTTCCAGGCTGCGTGCGCCGCCAACGTGACGTTCTCAAGGCGGCTGAGCGGCGAGCTCGTATCGAGCGGTTCTTCCGTAAAAACATCCAGCGCCGCGTGCCCCAACGGGCCATCGGTGAGGGCAGTCACCAGCGCCGCATCGTCTACTACGCCGCCACGCGCGGTATTCACCAGAATCGCCCCCGGCTTAACTGATTGCAGCAGCGGAGCACCGATCATCTCGTGGGTTTCCTCCGCATAGGCAATATGGAGCGAAATTGCGTCGGCCTCGCGGAACAATTGTTCCAGCGGTACTTCCCGGCACGGCAAGGTGGGGTCGACACCGCTGCGGTTCCAGGCCAAGCAGTTCATGCCGAAACCACTCGCCATGCGGCAAAGTTCGGCACCCACGGCGCCGGTGCCGACAATGCCCAACGTCTTGCCCGCCAGCTCAATCCCTTCGAAAGAGCGCCACGTGCCGCCGCGAATTTCGCGGTCCATTTGCGCCAATCCCCGCGCACCCGCCATCAATAGGGCGAAGGCGTGTTCGGCGATGCTGCGATCACCGTATCCCGCCACGTTCCGCACGGCGATGCCTAACGCGTCGCCGGCATCCGGGTCCACGTAATTGGCGACACCCGTGCCGAGAAAGACGACGGTGCGCAGTGTCTCCGCACTCGCCTTCAGTAGGTCCGGCGTCATGATCGTGTGCCCGTTCAACACCCCTTTGTAGCCGCGAACGATCTCCGGCAGATCCGACTGGTCCGGATCGCCCATATGCAGATCGATCCCCTCCGTCAGCTCGCTTGGATACGTGGCCATCAGATCGCGCATGTTTTCGGCGCAGTCGATATATATGGAACGCCCGGTCATCGAAGATGTCTCCCGCTTTATGAGGGAATGTAGGGTCGATGTGGTGACCTTCGACGGGGTGTGTGTGCTTACCCGCGCTCTACCCCGCCAGCCGCTTTGTCGCGTCCGCGGCCAGGGTTTTGCGATCAAGTTTGTTGGTGCTGGCGAGCGGCAGGTCGTCGAGCAGCCAGACGTGGCGGGGATGCTGATAGGCGGGACCGCCCGCGAGGGCATGTTGCTTGACCGTATCCGCGTCCAAGCTCTCTCCGTCCGCCGTGACCACGAAGGCGACCGGCATGGCGCCGCGGACTTCGTCTTCGACCGGGACCACGCAGGCTTGTTTGATGGCGGGGTGGCTTTCCAACAGTTTCTCGACTTCGACTGGGAAGACATTCTCGCCGTTGCAGACGAACATGTCGTCGACCCGGTCGACGAAATAGTGAAATCCCTGAGCGTCGCGCCGCAGGATATCGCCGGTCGTATAATAGCCATCCTCGGTGATTACTTCGGCCGTCTTGGCCGGTAGTTTGTGATACCCCGGCATGAGCGCCGGGCAGTCCATCTGGAGCTCGCCTTGGTCCGCGTATAGGTTGTCGCCGTCGACAAGGCGCATCCGTACTTCCGGGACGGGGTGGCCGAGCGAGAGGTCGGGTGTCGGCAAGCCGTCCGGATGGCCGGCGAAACAGCCCGGCCCCGCTTCCGTCGTGCCGTAGCCGTAGGAGATGGAGACGTCGTCGAAT
>JABJCS010000540.1 GCA_018665505.1 Alphaproteobacteria bacterium | reverse complement strand
TGTCCCGTGTCTTCGCGGAAGACGGCACCCATGTGCCCGTCACTGTGTTGAAGGTGGACGGATGTCATGTGGTTGCCGTACGGACCCAGGAAAAGGATGGCTACACGGCCGTTCAGTTGGGTGCCGGTACCGCGAAGGTAAAGAACACAACGCAGCCCATGCGTGGCCATTTCGCCAAGGCGAATGTAGAGCCACGCCGGAAAGTGGTGGAGTTCCGGGTCAGTGAAGATGCGCTCATCAATGTTGGTGCGCAGCTTTCGGCGGAACATTTCATTGCCGGTCAAAAAGTGGATATCGCCGGGCAAAGCATCGGTAAGGGTTTCGCCGGTGCCATGAAACGTCACGGCTTTAAGGGTCTACGAGCCAGTCACGGCGTATCGATCTCTCACCGTAGTCATGGTTCGACCGGTAATAGTCAGGATCCTGGACGCGTGTGGAAAGGCAAAAAGATGGCCGGCCACATGGGCGATGTCCGGGTGACGACTCAAAACCTTGAGGTCGTTTCGACCGACGCCGAACGCGGCTTGATTTTGATCCGCGGCGCGGTGCCGGGTTCAAAAGGCGGCTGGGTTTATATCAGCGACGCCACCAAGAAACCGCGCCCGGACGACGCCCCTTACCCCGCCGCATTGTTGAGCGATGGTGTGGTGGAGGAAGAAGTAGCAGCAGAAGCGACACCGGAAGTCGCAGAAGAAGCCGCACCGGATGCGCCCAAGGCCGAAGATACTTCAGCGGCCGCCAGTGACGAGACGAAGGACTAACCGCCATGAAGAGCAAGGTAATCGGTCTCGACAACAAGGCAGCCGGCGATATAGAGCTGGCCGAAGATATCTTCGGTGCCGATGTGCGTCGCGACTTGTTAGCACGTATGGTCAACTATCAGTTGGCGAAACGCCGTGCTGGTACGCACAAGACCAAAGGCATGAACGAGGTTCAGGGCTCGACGGCAAAACCGTGGAACCAAAAAGGATCGGGGCGTGCGCGTGCCGGGTCCATCAGAGCGCCGCATTGGCGCGGCGGTGGCGTGGTGTTCGGACCGGTTGTTCGCAGCCATGCGCATAAACTACCGAAGAAGGTTCGCGCCCTGGCGTTGAAGTCGGCTCTGTCGTCGAAGCAAGCGGACGGTAAACTGATTATTCTGAAGGACGCGGCGCTGAATGAGCCAAAGACGACTGCTCTCATCGGCATGTTCGAGAAGCTGGGTTGGTCAAATGCGCTGATTGTGGCCGGCAATGAAGTGGATGGTAATTTTGAGCGCGCGGCCCGCAATATTCCGAACATAGATGTCCTGCCGTCGGCGGGTGCGAATGTGTACGATATTTTACGGCGCGACGTACTCGTTTTGACGACAGAAGCTGTCGAAGCGCTGGAGGCGCGGTTGAAATGAGCTGGAAATATCTGAACAAAAAGTCAATCGACCGTGGCCGTATGTACGAGATCATTCGCTCACCGGTTATCACTGAAAAATCGACCCTAGGCTCGGAGAATAATCAGGTGACCTTTAAGGTTCCGCTTGATGCGACGAAGCCGGAGATCCGAGCTGCCATAGAGGGATTGTTCGAGGTCAAGGTGAAGTCGGTGAATACGTTACGCCAAAAAGGCAAGAACAAGGTGTTCCGTGGACGTCGCGGCCGCCGGAGCGACTATAAGAAGGCCATGGTTTGCCTTGCTGAAGGTCACTCGATCGACGTGACGACGGGAGTCTGATCATGGCATTGAAGAAATTCAAACCGAATACGCCGAGCACGCGTCAACTCGTGATCGTTGATCGGTCCGGCCTCCATAAGGGCAAGCCGGTCAAAACGCTGACACAGGGGCTGACCAAGAAAGCCGGTCGGAACAATGATGGCCGTATTACCGCGCGCCGTCGTGGTGGCGGGCACAAGCGGCTTTATCGTATTGTCGATTTCAAGCGTCGGAAATTCGATGTGGCGGCAACTGTCGAACGGATCGAATACGATCCCAACCGCACCGCTTTCATCGCGCTGATCAAATACGAAGACGGTGAGTTGAGCTATATCGTGGCACCTCAGCGTTTGGCGGCCGGCGATCAGGTGATCTCGACGGAAGGGCGCGCCGATATCAAACCCGGTAACGCGATGCCGATGTCGAATATCCCGATCGGCACGATCATTCACAACGTTGAGATGAAGTCCGGTAAGGGCGCCCAAATCGCCCGCAGTGCTGGTAACTATGTCCAGTTGGTCGGTCGTGACGGTGGCTACGCACAATTGAAATTGAATTCCGGCGAGCTTCGTATGGTCCGCGCGGAATGCATGGCGACGATCGGTGCGGTTTCGAACCCGGATCAGTCTAATATTAAACTCGGAAAGGCGGGCCGGAAGCGTTGGCTCGGCAAACGCCCCGCGGTTAGAGGCGTTGCAATGAACCCGGTGGATCACCCGCATGGCGGCGGCGAAGGCCGCACCTCGGGCGGCCGTCATCCCGTTACCCCCTGGGGTAAACCCACTAAGGGCAAGCGTACGCGCCGCCCGAAGAAGGCGAGCGATAAGTTGATTATTCGCCGCCGTCACAAGCGTTAGGTTGAGGAGATCTGAGTCGTGTCTCGTTCTGTTTGGAAAGGCCCGTTCGTCGACGGATATCTGCTTAAGAAGGCGGAGACCGTTCGGAGTTCCGGTCGTAACGATGTCATTCGCACCTGGTCGCGCCGCTCAACGATCTTGCCGCAATTCGTCGGCCTGACGTTTGGCGTCTACAACGGTCAGAAGTTTATCCCGGTACTGGTGACTGAGAATATGATTGGTCACAAGTTCGGTGAGTTTTCACCGACCCGTACGTTCTACGGTCACGCCGCTGATAAGCGCGCGAGAAGGGGCTGAGCGTTATGGGTAAGGCAAAGATGGAACGGCAGCTGGCCGACAACGAGGCGCAAGCGCAATCGCGTTTTGTCCGAACCAGTCCGCAGAAATTGAACCTTTTGGCACAGCAAATCCGTGGCCTGTCGGCTGACGCGGCGCTGGCGGCCCTAACGTTCTCCAATCGGCGCGTTGCGGGGGATGTGAAAAAACTCCTGCAGTCGGCGGTGGCGAATGCTGAGAACAATCATCAGCTTGACGTTGATCGATTGTTTATAAGCGAGGCACATGTCGGTAAGACCGTGGTGCTGAAAAGATTTCGCGCTCGTGCGAGAGGTCGTGTTGGCAAGATTCGTAAACCGGTGAGCAATATGACTATCACCGTCCGAGAACGCGAGGAAACGGAATAATGGGTCAAAAAGTAAATCCGATTGGATTTCGTCTGGGAATTAACCGGACGTGGGACTCGCGATGGTATGCCGGTAAGGAATACGGAAGTCTGTTGCATGAGGACATTAGGATCCGCGA
>JABJCS010000539.1 GCA_018665505.1 Alphaproteobacteria bacterium | reverse complement strand
ATGCGGGCGAATAATGACGACCGCATCAAATCGGCAACGTTTTTCACCAGCATGGTCGACTTCGAGGAACCGGGCGAGCTCGGCGTCTTCATCGATGACGATCAACTCGCCTTAATCGACGAGAAAATGAAGGACACGGGATATCTCGACGGCAGCGAGATGGCGTCGACCTTCAACATGTTGCGCGCCAACGACCTGATTTGGTCCTTCGTCGTAAACAATTATCTTATGGGCAAGGACCCCTTTCCTTTTGACCTGTTGTATTGGAATTCGGATTCCACCCGGATGCCCGCCGCCATGCACAGTTTCTATCTCCACAAGATGTACCGGGAGAATAAACTCGTGGAGCCGGGCGGCCTCACCTTTATGGACACACCGGTGGACTTAAGGTCCATCGATACACCAGCCTTTATCCTGTCGACACGGGAGGACCATATCGCCCCCTGGAAATCGACCTACCGGGCAACCCAGCTCTATAAAGGACCGGTTACCTTTACTCTGGCCGCTTCCGGACATATCGCCGGGGTGGTCAATCCGCCGGAACCGGAGAAATACGGCTATTGGACAAACTCCAAGAAACCGAAAGACCCCGACTCCTGGTTCAACGGCGCTAAACAACACAATGGTTCCTGGTGGCCGACTTGGCGAAAATGGCTGAAGAAATTCGAGGCCGATGAAACCGCCGCCCGCGTACCTGGCGACGGAGACTTGCAAGTCCTGGAGGATGCGCCCGGCAGTTACGTCAAAGTCCGAACCCTATCGGATTGAAAGAAAGAAGGACGACTGCGATGAGCGGGTTTCAAGTACTGCGCACCAATCATACAAGCTTCACCGTATCCGATCTCGATAGGACCTGCGGCTTTTTCGTCGATGCACTTGGCTTCGAAGTGATATCCCGAGCACCACGGGACCCGGCCGTCATTCGTGACATCACCGGCGTCGAGGGCGCGGATATTGAGGTCGCCTATGTTCAAGGCCCAGGTCACCGCTTGGAATTGATCCAGTATCTGACACCCATCGAGCGTGAGAAAATCGAGGCTCGCCCCTGCGATACAGGTTTCGCGCACCTTGCCTTCGATGTGACGGATGTCGATGCGGCCATCGCCGCGTCACAGGTTTATGGCTTCCGTCCGATAAACTCGCCGACCCCGATCGACAAGGGTCCGAACGCCGGCAGCCGCGTCGTCTACCTCCGCGACCCGGACGGTGTCACCATCGAGTATATCGAAAAAGACGAGTAACCTAACTGCTCAGGATTTCCTGAGCGGAAACTTAAGTCCGCCCTATTCCGCTGCCTCACCCATTTTCGGCTCATTGAGCCCCGGCAGCATGCGGGCCAATCCTTGCTTGAGGAAGCTCTCCCGCATCGCGTTGCCGTTTCCCGCATGAGCAAACATTCTGGAAGCTGGGGTCGGCGACGTCACTTCGGGCCAATGACCGGGCTGCGGTCCGGCACCCTCTGCGGCCACGGTCAAAGGATCGTCATCCTCGATGGCCGGCGCCTTCAGAATTTCCATGCAATCCCAAGAAGCCTCGAGCGGGATATTGTTCGGATCGAAGAAATAGATCGACCACATGGTGCCGTGATCGACCGCGCCCGACACTTCGAATCCCGCCGCATCGAGCTTGTCTTTCAACGCAAATAACGCGTCCTTGCTCTCCACGGTGAAGGAGACATGGTCGAACCCAATCGGCTCGC
The DNA here is from genome assembly GCA_018665505.1 of Alphaproteobacteria bacterium. The sequence goes on along the minus strand of JABJCS010000539.1, from coordinate 2,831 downwards.
GCGTCGGCTCACCATGGGATTTTCCCCGTCGCATCGGGCTCGCTCCGGCGTATTCGAAAAAGGCGACCTGTCCCACGCCCATTTGGAAGAAATAGTGCCGATATCCGTCGTGTCCGATTCCGGCCTGAAGCGTCATCCCCAGAAGATCGCGGTAGAAACGCACGGTCTTCGTCATGTCATCCGTGATGAACGCCAGATGATTGAGTCCCTTGATCAGCATAAGCCGTCCTCCTCGCGTATTACGTAGGACGGGACTCTCTCACAAGCGGTATTCAGGCGCGAGACAATTGGTCGTGCGTTTGTGCAAACCGATTTGCAAAAATGCAAAAGCCGTCGATGAATCTACCCAGCGGGCGGCGCCACCGAGAGACGACCCACAACACCGTGCTTTTCGATCAGCCCTTTCACGAAACCATTCGCCTTCATCTCTTCGACAAAATCCCGCAAGTAAGAGGCCGCCGCTACGCGATCCGGTTTCGTACCCATTGCTTGTTGGACGGCCGTAAATTGACCATCGAGGATGCGTGCGCCGGGCAACTTCTCGATGTCCGTGATTAAGCGCGGCCGCAATCCAGCCAAGGCTTCAAGTTTCTCCTCCACGAAAAGATCGAGCGACCCGTCAAGACCTTGTGCCAATTTCAACTCGGCTTTTTGGATATTGTCGCTGAGCCACAACTCATACGCGCTGCGCGCTGACACCGAGATACGGTTGCCCGGTTGGTCAACTTCCTCGATCGACTGAATAGGCGAGCCGGCGGGTACGATATAGGTCGCTTCGATCTCGACATAGGCGGCGGTGAAAGCAATGGTCTTCGCGCGTTCCGGCTCGGCACCGATATTACCGATATCCCACACATCATCTGCGGCGGCATCCGCCAACTCGCCCGGCGTGGCGAACGGCACCAGCTGGCAGTCGACTTCGAGACGTCGCGCCAGCTCTCGCGCCATATCGGGCGAAACCCCATCGGGATCGCCGGAAGCGGTCTTGCCGGTGACGAGCAGGAAATTGCCCATGTTGATGGCGGCGCGCAAAACGCCGGTCGGCGCCAATTGTGAACGAACTTCTGAAGACATGAGTGGATTCCTAATATCGTTGTTCTGCCTATGAATATTGAGGGAGCCGCCGTTCCGGCAAGCTCACATCGAACCCATCAATCCGCGGAAGAATCCTCAACCATGCTCGGCAGCCCTTCGAGATGGAAATCATGGCACGTTACACAGGTTGTCGGCACACGGTTCAATTCATCCGCGGGCCCATGACATTTCAGGCATGTTTCCAGTTTCGGGAGTAGTATATCAGAAGATTTTGTCGACAACTTTGCGTCATGACATTCGCCACAATCGACCGTCCTATGCGAACCGTGATCAAATTTTGCCTTGGGAAACCAATGACTCGACAAGTTAACTGGCTCAACTGTCCATTTCAGATCGCTCTTTGCATCGAGCTTAGTCGGCTCATGGCATGTCCCGCAGATAGACTTAAACACAAATTCTAGAATACCCGTATGGCGTTCCTCGGCCCGTGCCAAGGCGCGGTGTAATTCGGTATCCTTGCCCGTCGGATCGGCCGTGGATGTCCCATACTCCAATCGATCTCGGGCTTTCCCCGCCTCTTGGGCCAAGTAAAAATCATAAATCAGCGCTTGCACCGCCTTAGGTTTGGCATAGGGAAGACCGCGTTCTTTCGCTGATGGGTCGAATTCCAGCTTGTGGCAAGAAATACAATGCGATTCCATATCGATAGGCTGCATCGACATTCCACCCGCGTCGGGCGTATGGCAATCTTCACAAACAAGCTTCTGGCTTCGGTCGGTGCCGGGTATCTTGATGCCTTGTTTCGCGACATGAACGTGGTGGGGAAAGCGGAGGTTTGATTTCTCGGTAATTTTCGATGTCACCGTTAACGCCTCGCGGACCCGCTTTCCGGTCGACGCATCGACCACAATGGTTGCCTTAAATGCCGGATGGTCGGCGATTCCTGGGTGCACGTCGACGAGTTCGGTTTCCGCCGACACGCTTTTCAGCTCGGAATGGCAGCCAACGCAAAACCGATCGTCCCGAATCACTAACTGACTTTCCGTCCGGTGCTCTTGATGGCAGGCCGTGCAGAGGCCTTTTTGCACGGCCGGCAGGTCTTGATCGTCGGGGTCGACATGATGTTCTGCTTGATTGTGGCAGCTCAAACATGCGCCGTTCGCGACATCTTGAAACGGTTTCTCGTGGCAGGACACGCAAGACCGCGACAAAAATCGATGCGGTGCGGTCAACTTCCCACTCTCCCAATTGGCCAAAATGGCCGGTACATCCCGGGCATGCTGAGTGTCGCTCGATCGTTCCGAAATTGTCGGCACGTCTTGGCGTTCCAAGCTCTCCCAGATCGGCCACCCTATAAAAATAAGGAACATCGGCAACGCGACCACGGTGGCTATTGCCGCCATCTTCATAGCGGTGCGTGATAGCCGCGTCGGGCTGGCACGCATCTGCGAGAGGCCGTCGTCGAGCGGTACGACCAATTCCACAAAAACCGCTAAATCGTAATCGGCGGTTCCGCTCTCGAACCGCAATTCGTAAGGGCCCAAACGGACTGTCGATCCCTGAGCGATTTCATTGTCCCGAACGCCGTTATTAATAATCTCGGTGATTGCTTCGTCGTCAGTTATAAAGAAATAGCGCCCCGCGCTTTGCAGAAGGCTCGCCTGCTGCAACATAATCCTGGGATCCGGCAAAGTGATATCGCAGTCGCTCGCGCGGCCAATCCGAAGAAAATCCGACGTCACCAAGAATTCCCGCGTGGTCAATACGCCGCGACGGTTGCTGGAGACGAATTTTAT
>JABJCS010000538.1 GCA_018665505.1 Alphaproteobacteria bacterium | reverse complement strand
TCTGCAATAGCAGCGAAGCACGGGGTCACACCTGTCGTGCTGGGAGACGCGATCGAAGGTGAGGCGCGGGAAGTGGCGATTGTGATGGCCGGAATCACACGGCAAATGGCGCGAAGAGGGCAGCCGGCTCCGGCGCCTGCGGTTCTTTTGTCGGGCGGCGAGACGACTGTGACCGTGCGGGGAGCGGGCCGTGGCGGGCGGAATGCCGAGTTTTTGTTGGCGCTGGCGGTGGCGCTTGAAGGAGAGCCCAGCGTCTGGGCTCTCGCCGTGGATACGGATGGGATTGACGGCACAGAAGACAATGCGGGTGCGATGGTCACGCCGGACACTTTGGGCGAGGCCGAGATATCGGGCCTTGAGCCGAAGAACATGCTGGCCAACAATGATGGGTACAGTTTCTTTCAAGCCCTCGATCAGCTGATAAAGACAGGACCCACTCTCACCAATGTGAACGATTTTCGGGCGATCCTAGTGCTGCCGAAATAGAAGATATGCCATATACTGAGCTTGCCTGCGAGATCAGAGACCCAGAAGGGTCCGGAAGAATAAGGGAAAACCCAAATGCTTTTTCGACAGCTCTTCGATGCTGAATCCTTCACATACACCTATTTGATTGCGAGCCGGGCGGGCGGCGAAGCCGTTATCATCGATTCGGTGATCGGTCATCTCGATCAGTATCTGCGTCTACTGGAGGAGTTGGACCTAAAACTCGTGAAGGTCGTCGACACCCATACTCACGCCGATCACATTACCGGTATGGGCGTGCTGCGCGACCGCACGAAATGCGTCACTGTGATGGGTTCCCAAAGCGCTGCCGACGTGGTCTCGATGCGTGTCCGAGATGGGGAGACAATCGATATTGAAGGCCTCAGCCTTGACGTCATCTATACGCCGGGCCACACGGACGATTCATACTCATTCAAGCTATCGGACCGTGTCTTTACGGGAGATACACTCTTTATTCGAGGGACCGGCCGCACCGATTTTCAGAACGGTGATGCAGTGGCACAATACGATTCGATCTTCAATAAATTGCTGTGTCTACCGGACGAGACCCTGGTGTATCCGGGGCATGACTATAAAGGCGAGATGGTCAGTACAATCATCGAAGAGCGGCGTCATAATCCCCGATTGCAGGTCTCAAACGCGCTGGAATATGCGGAAATCATGAATGGCCTCAATCTCGCCAACCCGAAAATGATGGATGTCGCGGTCCCCGCGAATAAAAAGATCGGGGCGGCCCAAGGCGAAGAAGTTCAAGCGGCCTGGGCGTTGTCCGTAGACGAAGTACAAAACAGATGCGTCAGCGGTGATTGTGTCTTGGTCGATTTACGTGAGGAAGCGGAACGTCGCCAGCACGGCGTCATTCCAGGTTCCGTTCATGCGCCATATGGAGAGCTGAACGATTTTGTGCGTGAGGGGGGGCTATTACGCGAGATGGCCGATAAAGCGGATCGCCGGATCATATTTTATTGCGCTTACGGCGAACGATCGGCGCTTGCGGTTCAAACATCCGAAGGGATGGGGTTGAAGGAAGTGTTACACCTCGTTGGTGGTATTGATGCTTGGAAGGCATCCGGTCGGGAAATAACTGTTTGAGTATGAGGATTGGGAGACAATTTGAATACGTCTTGGTACTTAGTAGCAGAGGAATTTAGCGGACTATAAATCTAAATGCGACTGCTATGCCGCTGGATTTGGCGGTTGAATTATTCGGGGCAAATTTGTTCGGCATATTCTCGAAGTTTGCGAAAGACAACTGAACCCTCGGAATCCATCAGAGGCACGGTGTCAGTCAACAATGCTGCATCTTTTTCTTTGCTGGCCGCTTCAATGGTTTTGACAAGTTCATTCAGATAAAATGCGCCAAAAGTGGCGGAGCTGCTTTTAAGCGAATGCGCTGCCGCAGCGACATTTTGAAAGTCCGCCTCAGCCGTACCCACAATTATTACTCCGATTTGTTGTTCGGCAGTGTTGATGAATGTATCGATCAACTGCGGCAGCAAGCTGATATCGGTATCCTCGGCTAGCTGCACTAATGACGCTGTATCAAGGGTTTTGAAGTTGTTTTTATCAGTTTCAGTTTTCGGGGGAGGGGAAGCGTCCTCCTTCACCTGTTCGACGGAGCTCGGTTGTAACCATTCTCCGATGCAGGTGAGGATCTGCTCACGCGACGCTGGTTTCGCGAGATAGCCATCCATTCCCTGGGCGAGAAGTTTCGAGCGGTCGCCACGCATTACGTGAGCGGTCATCGCTACAATAGGTGTCTGCGCGCGTTCATTGTCCAACTTGCGTATCTCCGCGGTCGCACCGATGCCGTCCAGTTCCGGCATACCGATATCCATCAATATTAGGTCGTATGCTCGGCGTCGTATGGCGGCGACGGCTTCATGTCCATTTGAGGCGATATCGACCCGCAGTCCCGCTTTCTCCAAGACTGCCCGGGTCACCATCTGGTTGGCGGGATTGTCTTCCGCCAGGAGAATCGTGCCGGTGTAATGGGTGACCAAATTCGCGCTGTCTTTTTCTTCTGCTTCCACCGCCTCAATGGCATCGGGCGATAGTTTTCGGAGTCTCACAGTGAACCAAAAACGGCTACCTTCTCCCAAAGTGCTGTCGAAGCCGATCTCACCTTCCATCAAATCAACTAATGTCTTTGATATGGCCAGTCCCAATCCGGTGCCGCCGAATTTCTGGGTATAGGCAGGCGTCAGCGTAGTGAATTCACTAAAGAGTTCGTCGTGGTGTTCGGCGCTGATCCCAATTCCAGTGTCGAGGACGTCGAAACGGATCGTTGCGTCATGCTCACTCTCCGCCGTCAACGACACTTCAATCGTCACACCGCCCATATCCGTGAATTTGACGGCGTTGCCCACTAGATTCAGGAGAACTTGCCGGACCCGGCCTTCGTCACCGACTAAATACCGAGGCATGCGTCCGGAGATATGCGTATTAATTGATATTGGGGCTGTCCCAGAT